>CABSMN010000207.1 GCA_902478765.1 uncultured Collinsella sp. | reverse complement strand
CCCGAGAAGTGAACGACCGTTTTTGGACCCCCGAAGCATCGACATTTTTAGACGTCAAGCCCGCAGGATTTGACTGGTAAAACCGCAGGAAATTGCATCTCGAAAGCGCCGATACTTCGGGGGCCCGTTTTCACTCGTTCACTTCTCGGGAAAAGTATTAGACCTCGATTTACAAGCCACTCAATGTGACAAAGGAACTGTCCCTTTGTCACATTATTCGGAGCGTAGGGCTTCTACGGGGTCTTTTTTGGATGCGCTGCGGGCAGGCAGCAGGCCGGCGACGACCGTCAGCAGCACCGAAATCGCAATAAGCACCAGCGCATCCTGCACGGGCAGGCTCATCAGGTTGGGGACCTGTTTGGCCGCAAGCGCCCAGGCATTGACCGGAAAACTCACGAGCACCACAACGACAATGGCAAAGACGCCGGCAATGAGGCCCTCGATAAAGGTCTCGGCATTGAATACGTTGGCCACGTTGCGCTTTGACGCGCCGATCGCGCGCAGGATGCCAATCTCCTTTTTGCGCTCCAGTATGCTGATGTAGGTGATGATGCCGATCATGATGGAGCTCACGACCAGGCTGATGCTCACGAATGCGATGAGCACCAAGCTGATGGTGTTCACGATGTCGGTCACCGAACCCATGATGATACCCATGTAGTCGGTGTACGAGATTGCCTGTTCATCGTGGCCGGCAGCTTTGACCTGCTTGTTGTACGCATCGATGTGATCGAGCACGCGCTCCTTGGCCTCAAAGTCGCGCGGGAAAATCTTAACCGAGATGGGGTCTGCCTCATCCGCATAGCCCAGCGTGGTCAGATTGTTATCGTAGGTGAGCTTCGACGCCTTGGCATAGCTCATCATGAGCGAACTCAGGTCCTCGGCGTCCATGTTGAAGTGGATAGCATGAGCAAAGGCACTCGCATCCACGTGCATGGCGCTCGCCAGGTTGGCAAAACTCGAAGACATCTGCGTCGCCATCTGGTCCATGAGCCCTGCCGCGCCCGCCTTGAGCTGGGACGATACCGTCGACGCTATCTGCTCGCTGATTGCCTTCATCACCTGATCCATAGCCTGCTGCAGATACGGAGCCAGTTGCTTTTGCACATAGTCGGTCATCGCCTGCCGCAGGCGCTCGGCCAGGGCATCGCCGCCGAGCGCTTTGAGCTGGGCCAGGATTTGCTGAGCTGCCGTATCGTTCTCAAGATACGTCGAGAACGCGGCGGCAAGCTTTGACGCGTCCTTAAGATCATCGGGTGTCAGCTCCTTAAACTGATCAGACCGCAAAAAGCCCTCAAACAGCTGGTTGGCTAGTGTTCCCACCTGCTTCATTTGCTCGGGCGCAAGTTCCAGACCGTCAAAGATACCCGAGAAATCGGGGGCCGGCGCTTTGGCCATGATGTCACTAAAGTCGATGTCCTTACCAACGCCCGAAAGGTCAATGTTCAGCCCGGACAAATCGATACCAGAAAGGTCGACACCGCCCGCCGCGCCCGAGAGCGCAGATGCATCGAACGAGAACGCGCTCTTCAGCGCCGCCTCGTCCACACTGAACATACTGCCCAGATCCACGCCTTGCTTGGCCTCACCTTGCAACTCGTCAAAGGTTTTGCCCGTAAAGACATCCGTCTCGGGGTGGGCAAGCTGCTCCTGCACGACCTGCGAATCGGCGGCGCGCTTCATAAGCTGGCATGTCAGCGCATGCGTATAGGCAATGCCCGGGGATAATGCGCTCGCGTTGGCCGTCTCGTTGGGTCGCACCACGCCCACAATGCGCACGTCAATGCCGTCGGCAACCTTGGCCGCCATAAAGTCGGCATCGCCAGACATGTCAGTCCACATGCCGGTCTCTTCATTTTTGCGATAGGCATCTGCCGGCGACAGCACCTTAAACGTCGTGGACAGCGCATCGTCGTAGGTAAAGTCGGTGCCGCTCTTGGGCGTCTCGACCCTGCCGTCAGCCGTCATGGCGCTGTTAACCAGGCCGTTGAGCTCATCGATATCCAGCGCGCCGATGCTGTAGAGCGTGTAGTCGCCCACTGTGCCGCGGCTCGAAAGCACCATCACAGCCTCGTTGGCGGACGTAGGCCAATGGCCGGCAACGACATCGTACTGGCTATCGAGCAGACTCTGGTCGTCAATCATTTCGTTAAAGACCGAGGTCCCCATGGACTCCATGCTCACCGTTGCCGCCGAGCTCGCGCCTCCGCTCATGGCCTCGGTCATAGCGTTGGGGACAAGCCGGACGGGCTTCTCGTCGCCCTCGTTCAAACGATAGACAACCGGCGTCACACCGTAACCATACTGGATAGCGTTGACCTCTTTGTCGATACCGTTGCCGCCGTCGTCAAGCCATGTCTTAAAGCTCGTCATATCGTTAGATTTAACGCTTGCGAACATATCCTTTACGGCCGTGACCACGGGAATCGTATCGGTTCCCTTAGCCTTGCCGCCGGTGGCGCCGTCAGACGAGCCCTCGCCCTTGGACGCCTCCTCATCCGCAGTCCCATTCCCGCCCATCATGGATGACAGGTCATAATCTTGTTTGGAAATCGTAAGCGGGTAGCTCGAGAGCGTGTCCTCCTCGACCTTTTTGATGTAGCCGTTTACGCCGTTGGACAGCGCCAGAATCGCTGCGATGCCAATAATGCCAATCGAACCCGCAAAGGCAGTCATGGCCGTACGGCCCTTCTTGGTCATGAGGTTTCGGGCAGAAAGCCCCAGCGCCGTCACAAAGCTCATCGAGGTTTTGCGCGTGGGCTTGGCCTCGCGACGCGCGGCCTCGGTAGCATCAAAGGGATCTGAATCGTCGGTGATCTTGCCGTCCGCCAGGGTGACGATGCGTGTGGCGTACCTGTATGCCAACTCGGGATTGTGCGTGACCATGATGACCAAACGATCGCGCGCAACATCCTTGAGCAAATCCATGACCTGTACGGATGTCGTTGAGTCCAAGGCGCCGGTCGGCTCGTCAGCCAGCACAATCTCGGGATCGTTGATTAAGGCGCGGGCGATGGCGACGCGCTGCATCTGCCCGCCCGAAAGCTGGCTCGGGCGCTTGTCAACGTGCTCGCCCAGGCCAACTGCCTCGAGCGCCTTGCGCGCACGCTGGCGGCGCTCGGCACGCCCCACGCCCGTGAGCGTAAGCGCCAGCTCCACGTTTTCCAAAATGGTCTGATGCGGAATGAGGTTATAGCTCTGGAACACAAAGCCGATGCGATTGTTACGATAGGCGTCCCAATCGCGGTCGCTGAAGTCCTTGGTCGAGATGCCATCGATCAGCAGGTCGCCGGAATCGAAATGGTCGAGTCCACCAATGACGTTGAGCATCGTAGTTTTACCCGAACCCGAGGGACCCAGGATGGCTACAAACTCGTTATCGCGAAAAGACAGGCTTACGCTGTCGAGCGCTACCTGCGTAAACG
>CABSMN010000206.1 GCA_902478765.1 uncultured Collinsella sp. | reverse complement strand
TCGTGGGCTCGGAGATGTGTATAAGAGACAGGGGCTTGGGCGGTATTGGCGGCGCAGTCGCGTGAGTCGATGATGTGGTCGGCCCAGGCGCGGTAGCGTGGCATACGTTGTTCCGCGAGCTTATCGATGCCGTCGCGTGCGGTGATGGGGCGGCCCTTGTGGGCGAGCTCTTCGAGCTTGCGGTTGAGCATCACAATTTTGCTGTTCTGGTGCAGCAGCGGATAGTTCTCGTCTCGCGTGACCACGCCACCGCCGGTGGAAAGCACCAGGCCGCTGCGCTTGGAGATGTCGGAGAGCGCCGCCGTTTCCTGCTCGCGGAAGGCCGCCTCGCCGCGCTCGACGATATAGTCGGCGCAGGGCATCCCCAGGCGTTCCTCAAGCGCGCGATCCAGGTCGATGTGCTCTCGCCCCGTGAGCAGGGCAATCTGCTCACCCACGCGGGTCTTGCCCGAGCCCGGCATGCCGATCAGCGCGATGTTCTGTTCGCGGCGTGACAAGCGCTCCGTTACGTCCAGGATGCGCTCGCGCGGGGTGACCTGGCCGGTATAGCGCTCGACGGCCTGTGCCGCCTGTGCCACGAGCATCAGCAGTCCGCCGATGTAGGGGATGCCGCGGCGCTCGGCCTCGAACATCAGACCCGTGCGGGCGGGGTTGTAGACAATGTCGATGACGCCTTCGAGCGCATCGAGTCCTTCGAGCGTGCAGGGGGCGTCGGGGCAGTGGGGGAACATGCCGGCAGGCGTGCAGTTGACGAGCAGCGCGGCATCGGATTGCTGCGCGATGTTGTCGTAATTGACCTCGCTTGTGCGACCCACGGGTACGACGATGGCGCCCAGGTCGTCGAGTACCATGCTGGCCGTAGTGCCGGCACCGCCGGTGGCGCCGAGCACGAGGGCCTTCTTACTGGCAACCTCTACGCCCAGCTCCTCGACCAGGCATTGAAAACCGAAGTAGTCGGTGTTATCGCCGCGCAGGCGGCCGTCGGGCAGGCGCGTGATGGTGTTGACGTTGCCCATGCGCTCGGCGAGCGGGCTCAGCTCGTCCAGGTACTCCATGACGGCGCGCTTGTAGGGGATGGTCACGTTGGTGCCCTCCCACTCGTCGCCCGTCATAAAGGCCGCGAGGTCCTCGGGCTCGCGCTCAAATCGCACGTAATCGAGCCCAGCGAGCTCTTTGTAGATGGTTGGGGTGTAGCTGTGGCCCAACACGCGGCCCAGCACTCCGTAGGGGCGGGTTGCGGCGGTATCGGTCATCTAGAGCACCTCCGTGTAGCTGCCAAAGTAGGTGAAGCTTTCGCACACGTCGTCGATGGAATCGAGCAGGTCGTCGAGGGCCTTGCTGCCAAAGGGGCAGTCCAGATCAAAGTAGAACATAAACTCAAAGTCGCGGCCGGGGATGGGGCGGCTCTCGAGCTTGATGAGGTTGATGTTGAGTGCGTAGAAGCGCTCGAGCACGCGATAGAGGGCGCCCGGCTCGTTGGCCGTGGTGATCATGAGCGAGGTGCGATTAGCGCCGGGGTAGACGCGCGGCTCGCGGCTGATGACGACAAAGCGCGTGTAGTTGTTGTCCGAGTCTTGGATATTGGGCTCCAACACCTCGAGGCCATACAGCGTGGCACAGCTGCGCGATGCGATGGCGGCAACATCGGTGCGTTCGGAGTTGGCGACCATCTCAGCCGACATGGCCGTGTTGGGGTACTTGGTGGCGCGCAGGCCGTGGTTCTCGATAAAGCCGGCGCACTGGGCAATGGCTTGGCCGTGGCTGTAGACCTCGCGCACGTCGGCGAGCTTGGTGCCGGGCTTGACGAGCAAGTTGTGGTCGATCTTGAGGCGAAGCGAGCGCACGATGTGGAAGTCGAACTGGGCGAGCAGGTCGTAGACGGCATTGACCGAGCCGGCGGTGGAGTTCTCGATGGGCAGCACGCCAAACTCGCAGAAGCCGTCGCGCACAGCGCGCATAACGCCTTCGAAGGTCTCGAAAAACGCGATGTCGGGCACGTCGAAGAGCTTGCACGCGGCGATTTGACTGTAAGCGCCCTCAACGCCCTGGCAAGCGACGGTGGCAGTTTGAGGGAAGGGCGTGTCGGAGGCTGCAGCCGTGGCGTGGGCCTTTTGCGAGACAGTGATGCCCTTGAGTTCGTTGATGTAGCGCTGCTGCTCGGCCTTGCTCATGCTCATGAGGAGACGGAACAGGGTGATGGTCTGCGCCTCGTAGCGCTCGGGCGCGCGGCTGGCGAGGTTGTTGAGCTTGGAGCGCTCGCGGGCGGGGTCGAAGACGGCCTTGCCCATCTCGATTTTTGACTTGGCGACTTCGGTGGCAATGTCCATGCGCTCGATAAAGCTGTTGAGGAGCGTGGTGTCGATGCCATCGATGGCCTGGCGGATGTCAGCAAGGTCCATAGGGACCCCTTTCGTGAATCATTGCCCGGGGTGGGCTGGTTAGCGCTGGGCGGCGTCCTCGAGGAGGGCGTCCCAGATGGCGAGCGCCGCGGCTGCCTCGGCTACGGGGACGGCTCGGGGGACGATGCAGGGATCGTGGCGGCCGTGGACCGAGAGCTCGGCATTTTCCATAGCGTCCATGTCCACCGTCTGCTGCTCGCGGCCAATTGAGGGCGTCGGCTTTACGGCCATGCGCCACATGACGGGCGCGCCGGTCGAAATACCGCCCAGGATGCCGCCGGCGTTATTGGACTCGACTTCGATCTCGCCGGTCTCGGCATCGATGCGATACGGATCGTTGTTCTCGCTGCCGCGCATGGCGGCCACGGCAAAGCCCATGCCAAACTCCACGCCCTTTACGGCGGGAATGCCAAACGCGATTTGCGCGATGCGGTTCTCGATGCCGTCGAACATGGGGTCGCCGATGCCCGTGGGAAGCCCGTAAATGCCGCACTCCACGATGCCGCCGATGCTGTCGAGTTCATCGCGCGCGGCCAGAATCTCCTCGCGCATGCGGCCGGCTGCGGCGGCGTCAATGCACGGCAGGTCGTTCGTAAGGATCGCCTTGCGGTCGGCCTCTCGATAGACCATATCGTCCATCGGCAGGTCGGAGATGCCGCCGATCTGCGCGACGTGCGCCATGACCTGAATGCCGCGGGCCTCGAGTGCCTGTAGCGCAATGCCGCCGGCGATGCATAAGGGTGCCGTTAGGCGGCCGGAAAAATGCCCGCCACCAGCAACATCGTGCATGTTGTGATACTTCACGCGCGCGGGGAAGTCCGCATGTCCGGGACGGGGCTTGCAGCGCAGCTCGGAGTAATCATTGGAGCGCGTGTTGGTGTTCTCGATAATCGCGGCAATGGGCGCGCCGGTGGTATGTCCATCGACCACGCCGGCAATGATATGCGCGGCGTCGGCCTCGTGGCGCTTGGTTGCGGTCTCGTCGCGACCGGGGGCACGACGGTCCAAAAAGGCCTGCAGCCCGTCTCTTATACACATCTCCG
>CABSMN010000205.1 GCA_902478765.1 uncultured Collinsella sp. | reverse complement strand
TGCCAAGCCCATCTACGAGGAGCTCCCCGGCTGGAAGTGCGACATCACCGGTTGCCGCAGCTTTGACGAGCTGCCGCAGGAGGCTCAGGACTACGTGGCGTTTATCGAGGATCTGGCACACACCCGCGTGACGTTCATTGGCGTCGGCGCTGGTCGCGAGCAGATCATCAACCGATTCTGGAAGTAATCGGGACTATTTGGTTATTGCGATATACCCCTTTGCAGCCCGGACGGGCGGCCGAGGGGTATATTTGCTTGCAAAGGGCTCGCGCGGAGCGGGCCATTCATCCATAGAGGAGGCACCCTTGAAGGCGGACACTCAAACCATCGACATCCTGTTGTTGGGCAGCGGCGGCCGTGAGCATGCTTTGGCAGCTAAGCTCGCAGCATCACCGCGCGCCGGCAAGCTCTACATTGCGCCGGGTAACGGCGGCACCGCGAGCTGCGGCGAGAACGTTGTTCTCGACGACTGCGATCCTGCGGCCGTGGCGGCGTTTGCTCAGAGCCACGGATGCGGACTCGTGGTAATTGGCCCCGAGGCTCCGCTCGTGGCGGGCGTGGCCGACGCCGTGCGCGCGGCGGGTATTCCCTGCTTTGGCCCGGGTGCCGAGGGCGCCCAGACGGAGGGCTCCAAGCTGTTCTCCAAGCAGCTCATGGAGCGTGCGGGCATTCCGACGGCAGCCTATGGTTCGTTTACCGACGAGGCTTCGGCTCTCGCCTACGTGCGCGAGCAGGGCGCCCCGCTGGTCGTCAAGGCCGACGGCCTTGCCGCGGGCAAGGGCGTTATCGTGGCGGCCGAACTTGAGCAGGCCGAGGAGGCCGTGCGCGAGTGCTTTGGCGGCACCTTTGGCGATGCCGGCAACACCGTGGTCATCGAGGAGATGCTCGTTGGTCCCGAGTGCTCGCTGCTGGCCTTTACCGACGGCAAGACCGTGCGCCCCATGGCTACCTCGCAGGACCACAAGCGCGCGCTCGAGGGCGACAAGGGCCCCAACACCGGCGGCATGGGCGTCTACAGCCCGGTGCCCATCGTGACCGACGAGGAGCACGCCACGATGGTGAAGGTCATGGAGCAGACCGTTGCCGAGCTTGCTGCCGAGGGCATCGACTACCGCGGCTGCCTGTACGGCGGCTTTATGCTCACCCCCGCCGGCCCCAAGGTACTGGAGTTCAACGCCCGCTTTGGTGATCCCGAGACTCAGGTCGTGCTGCCGCGCCTTAAGAACGACCTGGTCGAGGTCATGCTCGCCTGCGCCAACTGCAAGCTCGATCAGATTGAGCTCGACTGGCGTGACGAGTGGGCCGTGGCCGTTGTCCTGACGAGCGCGGGCTACCCCGGCAGCTACGAGAAAGGCAAGGTCATCACCGGTATTGAGGATGCCGAGGCCATGGAGAACGTGACCGTGTACCACGCGGGCACTGCCGTGGTGGACGGCCAGCTCGTGACCAATGGTGGCCGCGTGCTTGCCGTGACCGCTCTGGGCGACACGTTCGAGAACGCTCGCAACCTTGCCTACGAGGCCTGCGAGAAGATTGATTTTGAGGGCAAGACCCTGCGTCACGACATCGGCCTGCGCGCGCTGCGCGGCCGCGACGCCTGGGATGCCTAAAATCCGAGAGGAATGAGACGGATGGACGAGAAGAACGAAGAGCTCGTGGACGCGCAGATCGTCGAAGAGGACAGCCGCATGTATGGGCACGCCGAGGGCGAGCCTGGTGGCGAGGTCGCTGACGAGCCGGCGCTGGTGCTGGGCGACGACGACCCGCACGATGCCGAGCTGCACGAGAAGATTCTTTCGGAGGAGTGTGCCTGGAAGGGCAAGATCCTCAACGTCCACCGTCTTGAGGTTGAGCTGCCCAACGGTCACCGCAGCGCCCGCGATATCGTTCGCCATCCGGGTGCGGCGGCCGTTGTGGCACTGACCGAGAGCGGCAAGATCGTACTGGTGCGTCAGTACCGCACCGCTATCGACCGCGTGACGGTCGAGATTCCTGCCGGCAAGCTCGATCCAGGCGAGGACCCGCTCGATTGCGCCAAGCGCGAACTGCATGAGGAGACGGGCTTTAGGGCTGGTCGTATTCGCTTTTTGACGTCGATTGTCACGTCCTGCGGTTTTTGCGATGAGATTATCCACATCTACTTGGCTACCAAGCTCGAGTTTGATGCGCCCAACCCCGATGATGACGAGTTTGTCAACGTGGACCTGGTGCCGCTGCACGAGCTGATCGACGCCGTACTCGACGGCAAGATCGAAGACGCCAAGACCGTCGTAGGCGCCTTGGCCTGTGACAGCATCGCACACAGGCTGGGCGGAACTGAGCTTTAAAAGCGAGGGCGACCCTGGGGCAAACGCTACTGATTATTTGCCCCAGGGTCTTACGTTATTGTTTTATCTCCGAGGACTGCATGTTTAAGAGGTTTCTTTCGTATTACGAGCCCCAGATGGGGCTTTTTGTTGCTGATACTGTTTGTGCTCTGGTGCTTGCCGCCATTGACCTGGCGTTCCCCATTATCCTGCGCAATTTGACCGGTGGGCTGTTTACTCAGGGTCAGGCTGCCATTATGCAGGCGCTCGGCATGATCGCGGTGGGCTTGGTGTTGATGTACACCGTCCGCTGCGCCTGCCGCTACTTTGTGAGCTATTGGGGTCACGTGATGGGCGCGCGCATGGAGTCCAAGATGCGCGAGGACCTGTTCGACCAGTATGAGCGCTTTAGCTTTGCGTACTTCGACCGCAACAGCTCGGGCGACATGATGAGCCGCGTGGTCAACGACCTGTTCGATATCTGCGAGGCGGCGCACCACGTGCCCGAGTGGATCATCATCTGCGGCATCGAGATCATCGGCTCGTTTGTGATCCTCTTTACCATCGCCCCGGTGCTGGCACTCGCCATGGCCGTGGTGACGGCAGCGTTTGCGGTCATCATGTTTTGGCAGAACATGCGCATGCGCGAGGTCTTTAGCGACAATCGCAAAAAAATCAGCGGCATCAATGCACAGCTGCAGGATTCGCTGGCGGGCATGCGCGTGGTCAAGAGCTTTGCCAATGAGGAGACCGAACGCTTCAAGTTCCGCGCCTCCAACAATCGCTATCTTTCGTCCAAGGAGAACATGTATCACGCCATGGGCGTCTATACCGCGACGTATGGCCTGCTCTCGGGTGTGCTCTATGTGATCGTGGTGCTGCTGGGCGGCTGGCTGGTCGCCCAGGGACAGCTGCAGGCGGTCGATATGGCGACCTTTGCACTCTATATTTCGCTGTTCTGCACGCCGCTCGAGACGCTCGTCAATTCGGCCGAAACGTATCAGAAGGCTATCGCCGGCTTTAAGCGTATGGACGAGGTGCTCTCGACCGCGCCGGATATCCAGGACAAGCCGGGCGCTACGGATCTGCAGGTGACTGCCGGCGCCGTGGAGTATCACGACGTGCTGTCTCTTATACACATCTCCGAGCCCACGAGACTACGC
>CABSMN010000204.1 GCA_902478765.1 uncultured Collinsella sp. | reverse complement strand
GCGTAGTCTCGTGGGCTCGGAGATGTGTATAAGAGACAGGCAACTTCCTCGCCCACCGTAGCGCAGAACAGCTGGGCGTCGGCATTCTGGAACACAAAGCCCACGCGCTGATGAAAACGCTGAGCGGCTGCGGAATCCTTGAGATATGCCGCATCGATCACGTGCCCGTCAAACAGGTACGCACCCGCGTCCGCTAGTTCAAGACCGTTGATAAGGCGCATAATCGTCGTCTTACCGCAGCCGTTGGGACCGAGTAGGGCAACGAGTTCACCACGATCGACCTGCAGCGACACACCATCGACAACCGTATGCCCCGCATAGGAGAACAGCACGTCGCGAAACTCGATGAGCGGCACGCTCTTGGCGCCAGTAGCACCGCTCGCGCCCATCACGCCATTCGTATCGTTTGCCAAAACGTCGCCCTTCCCTATCCACATCGACGGCTCGGCCGCCCGCGCTACAGCACCGCGCACAACACGGCGAGCAGCACCACGACGACCGCATAGACCGCATCGCGCCAGCCAAAGCCGCTCCGCGCGGGAGTCGGATACGCACCGGCAAAGCCACGGCAAAGCATAGCCTCGTCCATCGCGCGGCTGCATTCCATCGCCTTGATAAAGGTCATGCCCATGATACCCGCGATCGAATCGGTACGCGAAAAACCCGCAGGCGCACGACCCACACTGCGCAGCATGACCGATTCGGTCAGATCGTGCGCCGTGCGTCCCAGCACCTCGATGTGCTTGAGCGCCATATCAAACGTAAAGATGACCTCGTCGGGCAGCTGTAGCGTCTTGAGCGCCGCCGACATGCGGCTCCAGGTGAGCGTCCACGAAACGCCCAGCACGAACGACACGTTAATGAACGTCTTGAGCGCGATCTTGAGCATGGCGCCCGCGGCAGAAGCGCCCAGCAGCAGGGCAGGCAGTGCCAGAACCACCGCAAGCCCCGTGGCGCCGAGCGCCGGTACAAAGGTCGCACGCAGCCCGCGTACGGGGCGCACGGCAACGAGCACCAGCGCGATGGCCGCCATCAACATGAGGTACAGCGGGCTCTGCGTCAGACACACGCACAGGACGCAAACGAACATCCCCACCAGGCGCACCGGAGCCGAAACGCAAGAAAGGGCGCGGTCGACCATCGACCCGCCCTCGTGCGCGCCTCCACCCAGGCGAACCCGCTCAAGCAGGCTCGCCAGGTGCAGGACATTCTTTTGCATCACACGATGCCGAGCCCCCGCGGGCTCGTAACGCTCCTCGGCCGCAAGCCAACTAGGCAGCTCGGCTATTGCCATGAGCACCGCTTTCCTTGACCGTCAGCGAGACCAGGCGGAATGTGATGGTGAGCACCGCCACGCCAATCACGCCCGAAAGAATATACATCGCAGCCTGGCCGGCAAAGCCAAGGCCCTGCTCCTCGGAATAGGCCTGCAGATAATCGCCCGTGGGCAGGGCGTCGGCAAAGGTCGGGGTGTCGAGGCCGACCGAAGCCTGCAGGCTGTCGTCGCCAGCCTCCTGAACGGCGGTCGCGGCGCCCTCGGCGTCCCACTCACCCCAGGCGTCACCGGTGGCGAGCAAGCCGAGCGGCGTAGCCACGACAAGCACGGCGACCAGAATGAGCGTGGGAATCAGGGAAGTCTTCTTGGCGGTACCATCGGCGGCAAGCTGGCCATCGGCGGCTTCGGGGCCGACGATAATGCTCGGCGCCGTCTTCTTAATGAAGCCGTAGATGGCGGCCGTCGCCACGCCCTCGATCACGCCGGCAACCAGCATATGCGGGATCAACATGGCCGGAATAGCCACGGACAGCGGGAAGGGGCAGTACAGAGGGGCGCCCGAAGCGTTGGTGAAGAGCATCGGCTGAATACCAAACTCGATTGCCGCGCACAGGGCCGCCAGGCACAGGGCGACCCAACCGCTCACGATGGCAGAAACCGAGGTGCCCCAGCTCTTGTCGTGCAGACGGCTGTTGAGCGCACGGAACACGATAGCAGCGGTAAACGGCAGCACAAAGGCCATGTTAAAGCAGTTGGCGCCAAAGGACAGAACGCCGCCGTCGCCAAACAGCAGCGCCTGCAGCGCCAGCGCGACCGAGACAGCGATAGCCGCGGCCTCGGGGCCCAGCAGCAGCGCGATGAGTGCGCCGCCGACGGCGTGGCCTGTGGTGCCGCCGGGCAGCGGAACGTTAAACATCATGAGCAAAAAGGAGAACGCAGCGCAAATACCCAGAAAGGCCATATGCTCGCGATCGAGCGTGGCGCGCACTTTCTTGATGCAGTGAACCCATACGGGCACCATCGCCACCGCCATAACGGCATCGGTCTGCGGGGACAGATAATTATCGGGAATATGCATGAGCCCTCTCAATCAGAACGTTGCGTGTTACGTTTCCAACAATCCGTAACACCGACTCTGCATACTAACAAAAAGGCGCACCGCCCACAACGCAGCACGCCCTTGCAATACGTACGTTATTAACCCAAGTCCACACACCGCCCAATAAAGGGCCCATGCACTCCCAACTTTCCGGTCACCCGGAAGAAGGTGCGGTCCGCTCGCAACAAGATTAACGCAGGAACCCGCCCCCGAGAGGGGTTTTCTAAGGCAACATCCCGCAGCCGCGAAGCGGCGAGGACGTTGCCGTAAAACCCCGCAGGGGGCGGGTTCCAAACGGCAAAGATTACGAGCGGACCTCGCCGTTTACGCCCTTGCACACCTTGGTGACAATCTTCTGGTGCGCCTTCTCGACCTCTTCGCTGGTGAGCGTGTGGTCGTCTGAGCGATACGTGAGCGCAAAGGCCATGGACTTTTTGCCCACGCCCACGCGGACCGGATCGCGGTAGACATCGAACAGGCGCACGCCCTCGAGCAGCTTGCCGCCGGCGCTGGTGATGCGACGCTCAAGGTCCTCGCAAGTCACGGCGTTGTCGACCACAATGGCAAGATCGTGCTCAACAGCCGGGTACTGCGAGAACTCGCGATAGTTCTCCTGGTTGCGGGCGCCCTTGATCAGCTTGTCCAGATCGAGCTCAAAGGCAACGACGACCTCATCGATGCCCATCGCCTCGCGCGCCTCGGGGTGAATCTCGCCGACCCAACCCAGCACGGTGCCGCCGGACAGAACCTCGGCGGCACGACCCGGCTGCAAGAAAGCGTAGCCCTCGCCCTCGACGGGACGGAAGCGAACCTTCTCGATGCGCAGTTGGGCGAGCAGCTCCTCGACAATGCCCTTGCCAAAGAAAAAGCGCAGCTTGCGGTACTTCATGTTCCAAGACTGCTCGCTCCACTGGCCCGAAAGCACGCCCGCGACGGACTTGGTCTCCTTGGGCAGGCTGGCGTTTTCGCGGCCATGGAACAGGCTGCCGACCTCGTACAAGTGCACGTTGGGCGTACCGTGCGCCTCGTTGTAGGCCACGGATTGCAGCAGGCCCGGCAGCAGCGAGCGGCGCATCTCGGTCTGCTCGGCCACCAGCGGGTTCATGAGCACCACGGGGCCTG
>CABSMN010000203.1 GCA_902478765.1 uncultured Collinsella sp. | reverse complement strand
CCGGTCACGGTGCCGCCGGTGCCGACGCCGGCGACGAAGATGTCGACCTTGCCGTCGGTGTCTTCCCAGATCTCGGGGCCGGTCGTAGCCTTGTGAATGGCCGGGTTCGCGGGGTTCACAAACTGGCCGGCGATGATGCTGTTGGGAGTCTCCTTCTGCAGCTCCTCCGCCTTGGCGATAGCGCCCTTCATGCCCTTGGAGCCGTCGGTGAGCACGAGCTGCGCACCGTATGCCTGCATCAGCTTGCGGCGCTCGACGGACATGGTCTCGGGCATGGTGATAATCACCTTGTAGCCGCGGGCCGCCGCCACCGAGGCGATGCCGACGCCGGTGTTGCCACTCGTGGGCTCGATGATGGTGTAGTCGCCACCGCGCACGAGCTTGCCGGCCTTCTCGGCCTCGTCAATCATGTTCTTGGCGACGCGGTCTTTGACGGACCCGGCGGGGTTGAAGTATTCCAATTTGACGAGCACACGGGCCTTGAGGTCCTCGTCGGCCTCGAAGTGGGTGAGCTCCAGAAGCGGGGTGTGGCCGATAAGCTGATCGATGGACGTGTAAACATTGCTCATGGTGAACCTCCAAAGTGTTCAAATGACTGGATACCGTGTGGTTTTACGGTGTGTGTGGCAGCGAAACCCACAAACCTTATAGGTTGTTCGTTTTGCTGTTGGCAAGCATAGTAGACACCAAAGCCTAGTAACGCAATAGGAAATAGAAGATTATTACGAGTCGATTAACCATCTTGACGGGAATAGGTATTTTCAAAACCAATTTTTCGGCTAGAATTTCTACGAATTAAAAGACCGAAAGGCAGCTATATATATGTTGGTTTCCACAAAGGGCAGATATGCCCTGCGCGTTATGGTCGACCTGGCCGAGCACCAGGCGACAGGCCGTATCCCGCTTAAAGAGATTGCGGCGCGTCAGGGTATTTCGGAGAAGTACCTCGAGAATATTCTGGCTACGCTCGTGCGCGCCAACATGCTCTCGGGCATGCGCGGCAAGGGCGGCGGCTATGTGCTCACGCGCCCGCCCGAGCAGTACACGGTGGGCGAGATCTTGCGCCTGACCGAGGGCAGCCTGGCGCCGGTCGCCTGCCTGGATGGCGACTGCAAGGGTTGTTCGCGCTCTGACGAGTGCCCCACGCTCGACGTGTGGAAGAACCTGGACAAGCTTATCAACGACTACCTCGACGGTGTGACGCTCGATCAACTTGTCGCTCCCAACGAAGGCTACGACTACGTGATCTAGCCCACCTGCCATTTGGGGACGGGGTGGAAATGGCAGATTCTCTCGCCCTTTGAGACTTGGCAAATAAGAAGGCCGCCCATTTTTGTGATGGGCGGCCTTCGTTTTGGGCTGTTGAGACGGGCGCGGCCGGAATGGCCGTTTTAGCCCTCGGCGATGCTGTCGAGGATGCTGCGCATGATGGACACCAGGATGCTGCCCATAAAGGCCGATCCAAAGCTGGCGATGGAGATGCCCGCGCCCAGCAGATTGACCGACAGATAGCTGGCCAGCTCGAGCATAAAGCTGTTGACTACGAGCTGAAAAATACCCAGCGTAATGATCGTGAGCGGCAGCGAGATAACCGTCAGGAACGGCTTGACGAGCGAATCGACGATGTTCAGGAACAGTCCCACGAAGGCAAAGCAGACCCAGGCGTCGGCCATGCCGAAGGGCTGAATGCCGGGGACGAGAAACGTTGCGATCGCGATGGCGATTGAGGTCAAAAGCCAGTTGAGCATAAAGCGCATGGTGTGAATCCTTTCTTGCGCATGGCGTGGTGAGGGAGCGTGAGAGGCACATGCCTTTGCAACTCGGACAGATGCTCGGGCACGGCTCTGTTTGGGCGCCCATTGTCTCAGATATTCGTGGAGCTTGCGTGCGCATTCGGTTTCAAAACGGCGTTCGTCCTAGAAAACGCGCCGCTGGCAGAGAGTTTTGTCGCTTTAGTTTGGTGGTGTGCTAAACTGCTACGGGCAAAAGCCACAGGCGTTGCCCTATTGCATAGAACGGGCGAACGATGCCCGATGTCAGTATCAACTTCGATGCCTTATGGCGGGTTTGGCGGTGATCGATGAATATCGAGAACATGTTTGACAAGCCTGATGTCAAGCAGCTGGTCCACGCATTTAGTCTTTTGGATGACGAGAAGGATATCCAAGCGTTTTTGACCGATATCTGCACGCCGCGCGAGATCTGCGATCTTTCGCAACGTCTGCAGGTTGCGCGCTATCTGGATGAGGGCGAGCCTTATGTTGAGGTTCAGGCCCGCACCGGCGCTTCGTCCACTACGGTGAGCCGCGTTTCAAAGGCGCTGAACGGCGAGTACGGCGGCTATCGCAAGATCCTCATCAAGCTGGAGGATGGCGAGTAGGCCAGCGACAACAAACGAATTGTGCAGAACCGTCCCTTCGGGGGCGGTTTTTATATGCCCGCAATCGGCTGGTGCGTTGGGGTCAGGTTGCTTTGCACCAAAACATGGAGCTGAGGTAGCAATCTGTCCGCGTGGGCGGGTAGGATGGAAGCATTGAATATTGCGAACGGTTTGAGTGGAGGACCATGCCTGTTCGAATCTATACCACCAACGCCGGCGCGGATTTGAGCGATGCCGAGGCGGCGCTGCTTGCCGACCTTATTGCCCGCCACGGGCGTGCCGTGCTGCTGGCGCCAACGTTTGCCGAGCTCGACCTGTGCCGTCATGATGCGGCGGAAGCCGGCGTTTCGCTGGGTATTGACTACAAGACGCCTACATCGTGGCTTCGCTCGCTTTGGGAGCTTTTGGGCGACGGGCGCGGTTTCGTCGACAACCTGCAGCGCCAGATGCTGTTTTCGGACATGGTAGCGCGTCTCGACGACGCCGACCTGCAGCCGCTTTCGCGCAGCCAGGGCACGGTGCGTATGCTCGCGCGTATGGCTCGCGATGTGCTGCCGGGTGTGGCAGGGACAGGTGCCGAGCGTTGCTGCGACAACGTTTGCAAGCCCAAGCCCAGAAGCGACGCCGAGGCTCGCGTGTTTGAACTTTTGTGCGCCTATGCGCGCGGTTTGGACCGTCGAGATATGGTCGAGCCCTGCGAGGCGGCTGACATTATGGCCGGCGCTTTGGCCGACAACCTGCCGGGGTGCGCCCGCGCCGTTTGCGTGCGCGGCGTCACGTCATTTACGTATAGCCTGCTCGAGCTGCTGTCCGCCGTGGCAAACAACGGGGGAGAGGTTGTCGTGCTGCTTGCCCGCGAGCAAGCGGCGATGCGCGAGGAGCTTGCCGCGGCATTTGATGTCCGCGGTGTGCTGTTTGAGATCGCGCCGCTGGACGAGGATGCCGGCGCTCCCGCGATTGCTCCAAAGTCCGTCGTACGTCCTGCCTTTGTGGAAGTCGCCGGGCCCCATGCCCGTGCCCGTGTCTATGCGGACGTCATCGATAAGATGGTGAAAGCGCGCAAGGAGTCCAAGGTCAACGATGCCGCCTCCGCACCCGTCGATCCCGTGCGCGTACTCGTGGTGTCCGCCCGGGCACCCCAGCTGTTCGGCGAGCTTGCC
>CABSMN010000202.1 GCA_902478765.1 uncultured Collinsella sp. | reverse complement strand
TCTACGAGATCAACTGCAAAGAGAAGACCTACTTTGCCTACACCGAGCTCGAGAAGAACGGCATCCTTAAAGAAATCGGCGACCAGAAGTGTTCCATAAACCGCTCCAAGGGTCTTGGTGAGAACGATCCGGACATGATGTGGCTCACCACCATGAACCCCGAGACGCGTCGCCTGATCAAGGTGGAGCCCGAGGACGTCACCAAGATGGAAACCATGTTCAACCTGTTGCTGGGCAACGACGAGGCGGGCCGTAAGCGCCATATCTCCGAGCACGGCAAGGAATACCTGGACCAGCTGGACCTGCAGTAGCAGCAAATCGATAACGACGGCTCATAAGAAGTTCAAGAGGAAATCGTGGCAAAGAAGAAGACGAAGAACCAGCCCAAGAAAAAGCAGGTCAACGCCGAGAACGTCATCGGCCTGCACTCCGAGGTCACCGATCAGCCGATCACGCAGACGCTCGAGGTCAACTACATGCCCTACGCTATGAGCGTCAACGTCTCGCGTGCGTTCCCCGAGATTGACGGCTTTAAGCCCTCGCACCGCAAGCTGCTCTACACCATGTACAAGATGGGTCTGCTCAAGGGCGAGCGCCAGAAGAGCGCCAACATCGTGGGCCAGACCATGAAGCTCAACCCGCACGGCGACGCCGCGATCTACGAGACGATGGTGCGCCTGGCCACCGGCAACGAGGCGTTGCTCGCCCCCTTCGTGGAGTCGAAGGGCAACTTTGGCAAGTACTATTCGGGCGACCTGAGCTACGCCGCCTCGCGCTATACCGAGGCCAAGCTCTCCCCCATTAGCGCCGAGATCTTCAAGGACATCGACAAGAACCCGGTCGACTTCGTCGACAGCTACGACGGCGCCATGAAGGAGCCACGCCTGCTGCCCACCACGTTCCCCAACATCCTCGTCTCGGCCAACAAGGGCATCGGCGTCGCCATGGCATCCGATATCTGCGGTTTCAACCTCAACGAGGTCTGTACCGCCACAATGCATTACCTGCAGGATCCCGACTGCGACCTGCTCGAGTACATGCCCATGCCCGACTTCTCGACCGGCGGCGAAATTATCTACCGCCGCGAGGAGATGGAAAAGATAATCGAGACCGGCCTTGGCAGCTTCCAGATCCGCTCCCGCTGGCGCTGGATTCCCGAAGAGCGCATCATCGAGGTCTACGAGATCCCCTACACCACCAAAACCGATGTCATCATCGAGCGCATCGTCAAGCTCTCCAAGGAGGGCAAGGTCAAAGAGATCGCCGACATCCGTGACGAGACCGACCTTTCGGGCCTGCGTATCGCCATCGATCTTAAGCGCGGCGTCGACCCCGACAAGCTCATGGCCAAGCTCTATCGCTCGACCACGCTGCAGGATTCGTTCTCGTGCAACTTCAATGTGCTGGTCGATGGTTACCCTCGCGTTATGGGTGTGCGCCAGATCCTGCACGAGTGGGTCAAGTGGCGTATTGAGTCCACGCGTCGCCGCATTAACTTTGACCTGGGCAAAAAGTCCGAGCGTCTGCACCTGCTGCACGGCCTCGAGGCAATTCTGCTCGACATCGACAAGGCGATCGCCATCATCCGCGGCACCAAGCTCGAGGCCGAGGTCGTGCCCAACCTTATGAAGGGTTTCGACATCGACGAGACCCAGGCCGAGTTTGTTGCCGAGCTCAAGCTCCGCAACATCAACGAGGAGTACATTCTCAACCGCACCAAGGACATCGCCAAGCTTGAGGGCGAGATTGCCGAGCTTGAGGAGATTCTCTCCAGCGAGGAGAACATCAAGAAGGTCATCAGCGACGAGCTGGCCGCGGTCAACAAGAAGTACGTGATGCCGCGCCGCACGGGCAGAATCGAGCCCCATGAGGTTATCGAGGTAAGCTTGGAGCCCGAGGTCGAGGAATACCCGGTCACCATCATGCTCTCGCGCGATGGCTACCTTAAGAAGATGACGGATCGCGTGCTCAAGAAGGCGACCACGCTCAAGTACAAAGACGGCGACAAGCCCTTTATCGAGTTCCCGTCCTCCAACACCCACGAGCTGCTCGTGTTTACCAACAAGAGCCAGGTGTACAAGTGCAAGGTTGCGGCATTTGAGGACACCAAGTCGGCACAGCTGGGATCGTACCTGCCGACCGATCTTGAGATGGAACCCGACGAGAGCGTCATCTGGGTCATCGACCCCGAGGACTACAAGGTCGATGTGCTGTTTGTCTTTGAGAACGGTCGTGTGGTTCGCGTCGCACTTTCTGGATACGTTACCAAGACCAACCGCAAGCGCCTCAAAAACGCCATCTACGGCGGCAGCAAGCTGCTGTATGCCCAGGTGCTCAAGGAGGACCGCGACATCGCGCTGGTCTCGAGCGACTACCGCCTGATGAACTTCAACACGTCGCTGCTCAAGACCAAGACGACCACCAACACGCAGGGCGTCCAGGCCTTTACGGCCAAGAAGGGCCGCTCGGTCACCACCGTCGGCACAACCGAGGAAATCCTCGGCGCCGGCGTCTCGGCCGAGAAGTTCACCGCGCAGAGCCTCCCCTCAGCCGGTGCCCTCATGAAAGAAAACGACATGCCGAGTCTGTTTGACTAAAACAGCGGCAGCCAAACCGTCATGGTTTTACAAAGCAGCGGGGCCCGAAACGCAGCAACATCGCGCTCCGGGCCCCGCTCGCTGCAACGTAGTCGGAATAATAGGAATTCCCGTTTTTCACTCCTGCAACCCCACGGCACAAGGCATGTTAAGCCGTTAGCAAGACTTGCAAAAGTTAGCAAAAGTTGCAAAAGTTAGCAAAACCTGCAAAGGGGCCACCATGGATTGCAGCAAATGTCTCCGCCATGCCAGGCATGCTCGAAGATATTATCGAGCGAACCAAAGAAGCCGCAGATAGCTACCTCTCACAGCCTCACGCGCGCATAAACGGTGTTCAAATTGGCCCAGTGGGCATCGATTGGACATATGCTCAGGAGACTCAGGGTAACTGGCGCACAGGCATGAATGGCGTCTTCAGGCAACTCGAGAAGCATGACGTCGGGCTTCTCTCGAAACGACCTATCGGGAACTTTCCGATAAAGACATTGAGTTTTTACTCGCGATGCTGCCCGATTCTGGCCCCAGCAGGGCCTCGGAGATAGCCAAACGCATGGGCGTTGCCAGCAACTATGCAAGCCAATATAAACGCAGTCTCCTCGAGGACGGCGTCATCGGAGAGCGCGGACGTGGCCTCGTTGGCTTTGGCATCCCCGCGTTCAGGGAATTCTTGAGCGAGAAGGTCTCCTAGCACGCGGAGATTGTCCATAAGGACATCAACACATGGCAATCAGTAATCCTCTTGGTAAGGGAAGTAGGCTTTCCGCCAACGCTGATTGCCATGCGCTCTTCTTGTCCTTAGGCGAGCTTGCGAGCGAGCTCTCGCACCTCTTCCAACTTGGGCGACGATGCCATGCTATCGCGCTCGGTCATACCGCTGATGGTGATAATGCCTTGGTCCTCCCACTTGCAGTACGCGCAGGTTGACTTGTACATAGCGATCGCCGCATCATAGAC
>CABSMN010000201.1 GCA_902478765.1 uncultured Collinsella sp. | reverse complement strand
CTCGTGGGCTCGGAGATGTGTATAAGAGACAGGCGGCCCCTTCACCGGCCGCTTGATAACGACCTTGCGCGGGCGCGGCACAAGCGCGGCCTCGACCAGCGTCTCCTCATCGGCGCACGGCTGTTCCAAATGGTGCAAGAGCTGGAACTTCTTTTTAACCGCCGCGCTCTTGGTGCGCTCGGGAAACATGGGGTCCAGATACACCACATCGGGAGCCGCGAGCTCACCGTGCTCGACCAGCTCAGCCGTATGGCGAAGGCCGGCAATGCTGTCCTCGCCCGCATGTAAGCGCATGCGCGACACGGCAGCCGCAAGCGCCGGATCATCTGCCGCGCGATCCAGGGCATCCTTGAGGAGCGCCGCGATCACGCAATCCTGCTCATACAGATCGACGGTAAAGCCCGCGGCCGCCAACAGCAGCGAATCCTCGCCAAAGCCCGCCGTAGCATCGATTGCCCACGGATGCTCAACGCCTTTCGCGCGCGCGGCCTTCACCAGCAGCTCCTGTTGCAAGCGGCCCTGCTTGAGCCGCGGAAGCATGCGGGTAAAATCGGCGCGCAGCTCCATCGTGCCGTCGGTGAGCGTGAGGCCCTCGGGCTTCCCGGTCAGCTCAAGCCCCGCGGCCCGAGCAACAGAAAAGGGATCGACGACACCCATGGACACTCCTTAACAAGTAAAACGAATGCGTGAGCGCCGCCCCTGTCGGCACCCAACCGTCCGCTATTGTCCCACATGCGACATGGCCCACAGCATCCCAATGCAAAGCACCGCCATCAATCCCGTGCATACGGCAGCGATCACGGAATCGCTCATGCGCCTTCCCAACGACCGCGGCTCGCGCACTTGCCCTGTTCCGTACATCATGGCTCCTCCTTAGACCAACTCCTTGTTACGCCTTCATCATCGCAGCGCCGTACATGAGCTGCCATCGATTTGACTTACGCCCAGCTTTCCTTTTTGAAAGGTTGGGCCGTGCAGGTAAGAAACGCTTTCAGGCGCATGCATCGCCCCGTTGAACTACAATGTGCTTCACGATATGTGCCGCAACCTGGGTGCGACAGATTCTCCGCGCCCGCATCGAAAGGACCAGCTATGAGCGCCGCTCGCAAGACACTCAAAATCCTTGCCCTGATTTATTTTGTTCTGGGCATCGCCAGTCTCATCATGGGAATCGCCGGCATCGCGACCGGCAAGCTCGAGTCCACCTACGGATCGAACGCCATGCTCGCCGCGGCCGTGATTATCGCCAAGGGCGTTGTCGATCTGGCCGCCGGCGTTGCGGGCATCAAGGGTGCCAACAAACCTTCTCAGGTAGACGGCGCGTTTAAGCTCGGCATCGTCGCCGCAATCGCCACGATTGCGCAGGCCGTGCTCACGCTTCCCGCGTTTGGCGGCGACGCCATCAACTATGGCGCCTTTGTCATCGTGGTGTACGACCTGTTCTTTATTCAGCAGGCACACGACATTAAGGCCGAAAACAAGGACCGCCTGTAGGCACCTGTCCCCCGCAGTTCCCCGCAATCAAGCAACCAACAAGGGCCGATCGCGTAGCAACGCGGTCGGCCCTTTACGTTTGCCCAGATAAAACCTGCCAAAATAAACCTGTCCCTTTTTGGCAGGTTGTTAGCTGTGACGGTACTCGGCGATGATGAAGTCGATATCGGTCTGAAGGGTGTCCAGGTTTGCCAGGCGCTCTTTATCGGCAGGGCGCGTGCGGTAGTAATACGGCGTCATCTGGAACACTGCCTCGATATCGGCCTGCGTCTGGAGGGTGATAGAAGCTGTCACCCGCTGCGTTCCGATTAACTCGAGCTCGGTGGTCTGCGGCAGCTTCTCGTCGTTAAGGTACGGCGTATCGTAGAGCACCTCCTTGAGCCCAAAGAGATGACGGGCACCCGGCACCACGGTGTAGAGAGAGCCCTCGGGTGCCAGCACGCGGGCAAACTCGCGCTCGTTAAAGGGAGCAAAGAGCTCGGTCACCATATCGAAGGCACCATCGGCCACGGGGATATCCTTCATGTTGGCCACGAAGTAGGTCGCATCGCCGCGCTTGGCGGCAAGGCGCACCATCTCTTTACCCAGGTCAAAGCCATAAGCATCCACGCCCGGTACCGCGCCCATGGCACTGGTGTAGTAGCCCTCGCCGCAGCAAATATCGAGCAGCGTCATGGGGCCATTCGCAGACGTTGCACGCCCAGACACCTGCTCGCGCACCAGCTCGACCATTGCGTCGCGCAACGGCGCATAGTATCCGCGGTTCAGAAAGTCACGACGGCTGCGCGCCTGCGACTTGGGATCGCCCATGGAGTCGCCGCTCTTGGACGAGCGCAGCAGATACAGATAGCCCTCGCGCGCACGGTCAAATCGATGTCCGCCCGCGCATGCAGCACCGCGCTCGTCGTCCACCAATGGCTTATGGCAAACGGGACACAACAACATGGCAACTCCTTAGCGCGAACAACACAACGCCCACCATTGTCGCACGCCTTCCCCACCTAGTCATAGAGGAGACAAGGAGTGTCCCCAACTGCCGGCAGAAAAGGAACGTCCCCAAGTGCCGACTGGTTGCATTAGGAGTATCATCGTCTGCGCAAATAAGCACAAAAAAGCATATTAGAGATTGAGAGCGTATGACTGATACCGCGTCCAAGCACATTGACATGACCACCGGCTCACTGTGGCGCAATATTCCCCTGTTCGCCTTCCCCGTGGCCGCCACGAGCATCTTGGAGCAGCTATCGAACCTCATCGCCACGGTCATCATCGGTAACTTCTCAGGCGACCAGGGAACCCTTGCCATGGCAGCGGTCGGCTCCAATGTTCCGCTTACCAGTCTTATGCTCAACCTGTTTATCGGCATGTCGCTTGGCTCCAACGTGGTCATCGCCAACGCTATCGGCCGCAACGATCAGAACATGGTCAAACGCGCCGTCCATACCTCGATTTTAATGGCGCTCGTGGGCTTTGTCGTCATCGCACTGGGCGAGATCTTTGCCGAGCCCATGCTCGCTGCGCTCAACGTGCCTGCCGAGACCATGCCGCTCGCTTCGCTCTACCTGCGCGTCTTTTTGCTCAGCATGCCCTCGATCTTGCTCTACAACTTTGAGGCCGCGATCTTCCGCTCCGTCGGCATCACCCGCATGCCGCTGCAGGCGCTTGCCGTGTCCACCGTCCTCAACATTGGCCTGGACCTCATCTTTGTCCCCGTACTCCACTGGGGCGTCGCGGGCGTCGCCATCGCCACCGCCATCGCCTACACCGTCAGCGCCGCTACGCTCTTTATCCGCCTGCTCAAGACCGACTCCGTCGTCCGCGTCACCCCACGCGACTTAGGCTTAGACCCCGTCGCCCTCAAGCGCATCGTCAAGATCGGCCTGCCCGCCGGCATCCAAAGCGCTGTCTTTGCCGTCGCCAACATCATCATCCAGTCCGCCATCAACAGCTTGGGCACCGAGGTCATGGCGGCATCGAGCGCTGCCATGAGCCTGGAGTACGTGTGCTACAACCTGCTCAACAGCTTTAGCCAGGCCCTGTCTCTTATACACATCTGACGCTGCCG
>CABSMN010000200.1 GCA_902478765.1 uncultured Collinsella sp. | reverse complement strand
CGCGATCTTCAAGACGCTGATCTGCCTGAAGACCCGCAACGCCATCATCATCTCCCCGCACCCGGCTGCCGCCAAGTGCACCATCGCCGCCGCCAAGCTCGTGCTTGATGCCGCCGTCAAGGCCGGTGCCCCCGAGGGCATCATCGGCTGGGTTGATGTCCCCTCCATCGAGCTGACCAACATGGTCATGCGCGACGTCGACATCATCCTCGCCACCGGTGGCCCGGGCATGGTCAAGGCCGCTTACTCCTCGGGCAAGCCCGCCCTGGGCGTTGGCGCCGGTAACACCCCGGTCGTCATCGACGACACCGCCGACGTGCTGCTCGCCGTCAACTCCATCATCCACTCCAAGACCTTCGACAACGGCATGATCTGCGCTTCCGAGCAGTCCGTGACCGTCATCGACACCATCTATGACCAGGTCAAGGCCGAGTTCCAGAAGCGCGGTTGCTACTTCGTCAAGCAGGGTGCCGAGATGGAGGCCCTGCGTGCCGCCATGTTCAAGAACGGCGCTCTCGATCACCGCATCCCCGGCATGGCTGCCGCCAAGATCGCCGAGCTCGCCGGCATCGAGGTTCCCGCCAAGACCAAGATCCTGATCGCCGAGGTCACCTCCACCGACCCCGCCAAGGAGGAGTTCTCCCACGAGAAGCTCTCCCCGGTCCTGGCCATGTACCACGCCAAGGACTTCCAGGAGGCCGTCGACAAGGCCGAGCACCTGGTGCTCGCCGGTGGCCCGGGCCACACCGCCTCTCTGTACGTGCACCCCGCCCAGGCCGAGAAGATCAGCCTGTTCGAGCACGTCATGAAGGCCTGCCGTATCGTCATCAACACCCCGTCCTCGCACGGCGGCATCGGTGACCTGTACAACTTTGGCATGAAGCCGTCTCTGACCCTGGGCTGCGGCTCCTGGGGCGGCAACTCCGTCTCCGAGAACGTTGGGGTGAAGCACTTGATCAACGTTAAGACTGTGGCCGAGCGCCGTGAGAACATGCTGTGGTTCCGCGCTCCCGAGAAGGTCTACTTCAAGAAGGGTTCCACGCCCGTCGCCCTCGACGAGCTGGGCAACGTCATGGGCAAGAAGCGCGCCTTCATCGTCACCGACCAGTTCCTCTTCAAGAATGGCAACACCCGCGCCATCGAGGCCAAGCTCGACGAGATGGGCATCGCCCATGACTGCTTCTACGACGTCGAGCCCGATCCGTCGCTGCAGTGCGCACGTCGCGGCGCCAAGCAGATGGCTCTCTTTGAGCCGGACGTCATCATCGCCGTCGGCGGTGGCTCCGCTATGGACGCCGGCAAGATCATGTGGATGATGTACGAGCACCCCGAGTGCAAGTTTGAGGACATGGCCATGGACTTCATGGACATCCGCAAGCGTATCTTCACCTTCCCCGAGATGGGCAAGAAGGCCTACTTCGTCGCCGTCCCGACCTCTTCGGGCACCGGCTCCGAGTGCACGCCGTTCGCCATCATCACCGACAAGGAGACCGGCATCAAGTGGCCGCTCGCCGACTACGCGCTGCTCCCCAACATGGCTATCGTTGACGCCGACAACTGCATGACCGCCCCGCGCGGCCTGACCGCTGCCTCCGGCATCGACGTCATGACCCACGCCATCGAGTCCTACGTCTCCATCATGGCTTCCGACTACACCAAGGGCCTCTCCGAGCGCGCTGCCAAGCTCGTCTTTGAGAACCTGCCCTCCAGCTTCACGAACGGCGCCAAGGACCCGCACGCCCGCGAGGAGATGCACAACGCCTCCTGCATGGCCGGCATGGCCTTCGCCAACGCCTTCCTGGGCCTCAACCACTCCATGGCCCACAAGCTCGGCGCTTTCCATCACCTGCCCCACGGCCTCGCAAACGCCGTCATCCTGACCCGCGTTATGCGCTACAACGCCGCCGAGGCTCCCGTCAAGATGGGTACCTTCTCCCAGTATCCTTACCCCAACGCGCTGCACAACTACGCCGAGATGGCCAAGTACTGCGGCATCGAGGGCAAGGACGACAAGGAGGTCTTCGAGAACTTCATCACGAAGCTCGAGGAGCTCAAGGACTTCATCGGTGTCAAGAAGACCATCGCCGACTACGGTGTTGACGAGCAGTACTTCCTCGACACCCTCGACGAGATGACCGAGCAGGCATTCAACGACCAGTGCACCGGCGCTAACCCGCGCTACCCGCTCATGAGCGAGATCAAGGAGCTCTACCTGGACGCCTACTACGGCCGCGAGCCTAAGGATTACGCCGTCTGCTAGTTCTAGCACGGTTTTTAACGGCGGGGGTGCACGGGTGTTTCACACACCCCCGCCGTCGCTTCTATCGCATCGTTGAAAGGATGCAACCATGCTGCTACCCGATTCCAAGACCGAGCTCGTCCGTCGTGGCAACAAGGTCGTTTACGACCTGGGCGACAAGATCGTCAAGGTCTTTAACGAGACCAAGCCCGTCTCCGACGTGTTCAACGAGGCTTTGAATCTTGCCCGCATCAATGAGTGCGGCATCCGCAGCCCCAAGGCTCTCGAGGTTTCCCAGCTCGAGAACGCCAACGGCTGGGCGCTCGTGACCGAGAAGGTTCCGGGCACCACCCTTGCCGAGAAGATGACTGCCGAGCCCCAGCGCTTTGGTGAGTACCTCGAGATGTTCGTCGACCTCCAGATCGAGATCCACGGCTACACCTCCCCGCTGCTCAACCGTCAGCGCGACAAGTTCGCCCGCATGATCGACAGCCTTGATCAGCTCAATGCCACCACGCGCTACAACCTTCAGGAGCGTCTGGACGGCATGACCAAGGAGTTCAAGGTCTGCCACGGCGACTTCAACCCCTCTAACGTCATCGTCGGCGACGACGGCCAGCTCTATGTGTGCGACTGGGCACACGCCACCCAGGGCTCCCCTGCTGCCGACGTTGCCACCACCTACCTGCTCTTCGCCCTCAACAGCAAGGACCAGGCCGAGGCCTACCTGGAGCTCTACTGCGACCGCGCCGACATGCCCATGCAGGTCGTGCGTCAGTGGACGAGCATCGTCGCCGCTTCCGAGCTCGCTCGTAAGCGCAACGTGAACGATGAGTTCCTTAAGAACTGGATCGACGTCGTCGATTATCAGTAGTATCTGAGCGATTTATTTCGCATCGGAGGCACAAAGGAAAACCCCGCAGCTCATTTGGGCTGTGGGGTTTTCCTTTACCCGTCGAGCTTATTCACGCAACAAAAAAGACTGCTCCGCATCTCATCCTAAGAGAGATGCGGAGCAGGCCTGCAATTACATCTACTAGCAGAAATGTCGATTAACGACGTGCTGCCTTCACAAGCTCGGCGACCTTGGCGACGACCTCATCAATCGCCACATCCTCGCGCTCGCCCGTAGCACGGTCCTTGAGCTCGACGGTGCCGTTCTTAAGACCACGCTTGCCGAGCACTACCTGATACGGGAAGCCCATAAGGTCGTTGTCGGCAAACTTAAAGCCAGGACGCTCATCGCGATCGTCGACGACGACCTCGATACCCTCGGCGCACAGACCCTCGACGATTTGGTCGCAGACGGTAGCGCACTCCTCCTT
>CABSMN010000199.1 GCA_902478765.1 uncultured Collinsella sp. | reverse complement strand
CGAGGTAGCCCTCCTGGTCGAAGTGCATGATCTCGATCTTCTCGGTCTCCTTCATGTGTGTCCTCCCATCACATGTGCGCAATTCTATACATCGCGCTTCTTGCTGATACCAATTATAGCCATACGATTGCTTGTTATTTAATACCAATCCAAACTCACGGAGATTTGCGGCGAACGGTCGGTTTCCTCGCCCGAGTGGTATTACAACGCCAATAGTTGTCTATTTCGAGCGCTGCTGCCAACGGGCGCTCCACAACTCGCCGGCTATAAAAGCGTTGCGCCAGACCCGCCCAAGCGTTTCCAGCGCAACCGCGCAGTTTAGTTATTCGGCTTCCATCTCCGCTGTCACACGGCGATACATCTCGATAACCTGAGTCGTCGCCTTGGACGGATCCTGATAGTAGCGGCCATCACACGTCTCGGCCGAGACATAGCCCGTATAGCCGTGGCGCATGAGTGCCTCGAGGTCGGCACGCATATCACGCTCGCCGTCGCCCCAGGCAAGATGCGTCGTGCCGCCGCCCACATCTACAAAGTGGGTGTGAACGATCTTTTCGCCCAAAACCTCAAAGTAGCCGTCGATCGTGTCGCCGGCAACTTCCATGGCGCCAAAGTCGATACAGGCCTTCAGGTTGGGACGATCGACCGCCTCGAGGATGCGCACGACATCCTGTGCGGTGTTGACCAACACGGACTCCGACGGCTGCAGGGCCTCGAGCGCGACGCGAATACCGCGCGTATCGGCGTAGTCGCACACCGAGCGCAGCATGGCAACGCTGCGGGCCCAGGCGTCCTCAGCCGGCTCGTCCAGATAGGCCCAACCACTCGTCACCAGAATCTGCGGCGCGCCCAACTCAACGGCTACGTCGATCACATTCTTAAAGTACGAGAGGATGCGTTTTTGGCCCGCCTCACCGCGCACCGCGACGTTCCACGGCTTGGGGTTGTTCTGCTCGGGGCACACGCACACGATCTTGATACCGTATTGGGCGGCAAGATCGCGAATCTTATCCACCGAATCGTGCTCATGGCAATCCACATACAGGTGCATCGAGCCGGTCCACAGCTCGATATTGCGATAGCCGGCCTCACCTGCAGCCTTAAAAAACGTCTCGATGCTGTAGTAACGATGGTTGATGTTCATGAGCGAAAGCTCGGGTACGACCATAGCCCTCCCCTTTCGTACGGAGTTTTAAAAAACAGGGGGCCGCCGCAGATGCGACAAGCCCCCAAAGATCGACGCAACCGTTAGACGCGATGGAAGCGCGATTCGAACATATTAGGCAAGCACGCCAAAGTAAGCGCCGATGATGCCCACGACCATGGTGCAGAGGATCAGGACCATCGGGTTGATCTTCTTGGAGAGCAGCCAATAGTAGAGCCAGAAGGCGGCCATGCCGAGCATACCGGGCATGATACCGTCCAGGATGTCCTGGAGAGTCTGGGCGGAGTCGCCCTGACCAATGGCGATGGGCAACGAAGCCCAGAACATGTCCTTGCTCATGGCGCCGACGACCATGACGCCGACAATGCCGACGCAGGCCATGATCTTTTGCATCAGGCCGGTCTTCTGAGCCTCGTCGAGGAAGCCAATGCCTAGCTCATAACCCTTGATAGCGCCAAAGATACGAATCAGGAACGCCGGGATGTTGTAGACGAGCAGGAAGGCGATGGGGCCAAAGACGTTGCCGGCCTGGCACAGGCTGATGCCCACGGCAGCGGCGACGACGCGCAGGGTGGACAGGAAGAAGGAGTCACCCAGGCCGGAAAGCGGACCCATGAGGGCGGCCTTGATGTCGTTGACGCTCTCGGGCTCAACCTCGCCACGAGCGACCTTTTCTTCCATGGCCATCGCGATGCCACCCACGAAGGGCGCGAGCTGCGGGGTGATGTTGAAGAATGCGCTGTGACGGTGCAAGGCCTCGGCGTAATCATCGGGACGGCCGGCATAGATCTTCTTGAGCATGTTGGCGACCATCAGGCAGAAGGCAATGTTCATCTGCTTGTAGTAGGTCCAGGAGAATTCCATGCCCAGGGCGCCGGTGTTCACGGCGCTCTTAATGAGGTCGGAGCGAGTAATCTGGTTCTCGGAATTAGAAGTCATCGTCCTCATCCCCTTCCACAGAAAGCTGGGACTGGGCGCCACCAAGGCCCAGCAGGTCGTACTTGTCGATGCCGATGATGATTGCGATCAGGGCGACGCCGAGGACGGGCACATTGGCATAGGAGCACAGCAGGAAGCCCAGGAAGTAGAACGGCACGAGCTGCTTGGTAAGCACCAGACGGCCGAGCATGGCGAAGCCCATGGCAGGCAGGATGTTGGCTGCGACGCCAAAGCCATCGAGGACGAACGTCGGGATGAAGTCGAGCAGGCCCTGAACGGCGTCGGCACCCAGATAGAAGGAGACCGAGCACAGGATAAAGGCCAGGACGACAATCACGAGACCGATAATCCAGTGCATAGCGTAGATACCCTTGAGGTTACCCTTGCTGGCAAAGACGTCGGCACGGTCGACCAGAAGGGGCATACCGGCGTTGACGACGTTCTTAATGGCCAGGCACAGAGTGGCGATGGGCATCGCGAGCGCGATAGCGGCCTCGGTGCTCTGACCCAGCTGAATAGCGAAGGCGCAGGCGAGCACACCGCCAATACACTCATCGGGCGGCACGTAAGCGCCGATGGAGATTGAACCCATGAAGAGCAGCTCGAGGCTCGCACCGATGGCGAGGCCGGACTGCAGGTCCCCGAGGACTATGCCGACGAGCGGGCACAGAACGATCGGGCGGAACGCATAGAGCGTACCGAGCTGATAATCGAGCTTACCGAAGGCAGCGATAAGTCCGATGAGGATCGCTTGAACAAGCATTGTTCCTCCCTTTGATCCCTCTTGGATCCGCGCGGCGATTCCCGACTTGTCAGCGCGCCCTTTTCCATGCCGACAATCGCCTAGACAGATCCAGCTTGTACCGGTGTGCTGTTAACACCTAAACCGGTGCAAATGATTTGATACCAATTATATAGTCATGAGAAAACTATTTAATACCAATCGCTCAACGGGCGTGTACTCCCGGTGAACGGTAGATGGGGGTAACGGGTAAAGCGTTTATCCGGTACGCCCACGAATAGGGGCGGCGCCGTGCGCGCCGCCCGTGGTTCCCAATTAGAGGGCGCTTAGGGCATCGACCTTGGGGTCGTCGGCCAGAGCGCGAATCTCGACCTCGACACCGCGGCCGACGAGCTCGCGAATGTCCTCTTCCTCAGCAGCAGTCACAAAGATCTGGCGGGAGATCTTACGGGCATCGGGACGCTGCTCGTCCTTGGACTTGGTGTTGCCCAGGTTGATGGAGGTGATCTGCGGGCAACCGTCGACAAGCTGCTTGGCCTCGGCGATGCTGGCGACGCAGATGATCATCTTGTACTTATCGGTAACACCGGAGTTGATGGCCTCGATGGCGTGCTCCATGTCCTTGATGACGAGCTTGACGTTGGCCGGCTTTCCCATCTTGAGCGTAGTCTTCCAGACGGGATCGTTGGCAACCTCTGTCTCTTATACACATCTGACGCTGCCGACGAAGCTA
>CABSMN010000198.1 GCA_902478765.1 uncultured Collinsella sp. | reverse complement strand
TGATCATCTCGGGATCAAGGGCGCTCGTGGGCTCGTCAAAAAGCATGGCCTTGGGCTGCATGGCAAGCGAGCGGGCGATGGCTACGCGCTGTTGCTGGCCGCCCGAGAGCTGTGCGGGCACCTTATCGGCCTGCTCGGCCACACCCACGCGGCCCAGCAGGTCCATGGCGCGCTCGCGGGCCTCGTCTTTGGAGACACCCAGCACATCGACCGGTCCCAGCATGACGTTCTGCAGCACCGTCATATGTGCAAACAGGTTGAACTGTTGGAACACCATGCCCAGTTCGGCGCGCATGCGGGCAAGGTCCTTGCCTTCTTGCGGCAGGGGCTCGCCTTCGATGAGGATCTCGCCCGAGTCGATGGTTTCCAGGCGGTTGATGGTGCGGCACATGGTCGACTTGCCCGAGCCCGAGGGGCCAATTACAACGACGACCTCGCCGCGGTCGACCGAGAGATTGATGTCGTTGAGGACGTGCAGGTCGCCATAGTGCTTATCGACGTGTTTGAGCTCGATCAGCGGCTGATTGCCGGTGGAAGAGGTGCTCTGTGCCATGGTGCTCGGCTCCTTATGACTCGAAATGGTAAAGCGTTAGCGGATGATGGTCGCGCCGGTCTTGTGCGAAACGTAGACGGCGGCCTTGTTAATCGCGACGTTGATGAGGATATAGATGACCGCGATTACCAGGTAGACCGACACGAGGGCGTCGTAGTTGGTAATGAGCACGCGGGCATTTTGCATGAGGTCGGGGTAGCTCACCACATAGGCGACGGTGGTGTCTTTGACTACGACCACAAGCTGCGAAATCAAGGACGGAATGATAAACCGAATCGCCTGCGGCAACACGATTTTAAAGGTGATTTTAGCCTTGGAGAGACCGAGCGCCTGGGCCGCCTCGACCTGGCCACGCGGCACGGCGTTGACGCCGGCACGGAAGATCTCGGCAAGCACGCCGGCTGCAGCGAGCGCGACGGGGAGCGTGAGCATCCAAAACGACGGCAGCGCAATCTTGTACTGAGGCAGCACCAAAAAGAAGAAGTAGATGAACAGCAGACTCGGCACACCGCGGAAGAAATCGGTGAGCACGCGGCAGACCAGCTGCAGCGGCTTAATATCGCTCGTGCGGCCGAGCATAAGGGCTAAGCCCAGCACCAGCGCGATGGCGCCAGCGGTGAGTGCGACTTTAACGGTGCCCTCAAAGCCGGCTAGCAAGAACTTCCAGGTGGTGAGGTGCGTAAAGAAATACCAATAGTGGACCGAAAGCTGGCCGGTCACATAAAAGCGCTGCAGTGCCAGGACGGCGAGCGCGGCGACGGCAACAAGCGAGATGGCGGTGCCGATGCGAATCTTGGCGCGCATCTTGGGGCCGGGAGCCTCGTAGAGCGCATCGCGCATGGTAAGCGCAGGGGAGGAGTGCTTGCTCATCGGAGGATCCTCACCTTCTTATCGATGTAGTTGCCAATGTGGCTCACCACAAAGGCCGTGCCCAGGTAGCCGAGCGCCGAGATAAAGAACGCGGCGACGCCACCGAGCGAGCGCGTGTTGATATAGCTCACCACGCCGGTGAGCTCCTGCGGTTTAAGCGGCACCTGACTGCCGAGCGCGGTGGTGAGCATGACGGCGATAAAGAGGTTGGTCATGGGCAATACGCTTGAGCGCAGTGCCTGCGGAATCACGATCTTGGCGAGGATACGGTTAAAGCTCATGCCCAGCGAGCGGGCGGCTTCGACCTGACCGACGCCGACGGTGTTGATGCCGCTCATAAAGTTTTCGGAGCCAAAGGCCGAGCCCAAAAGGACCGTGGCGACGATAACGCAGGTGCGGTAGGGCAGGACGACCTTGAGCGGCGGCAGTGCGTAGACGACGATGATGAGCAGCGCGATGCCGGGGATGTTACGGAAGACCTGGACATACAGGTCGCCAAAGACGCGCAGCGGCTTGAGCGGCGACACGCGCATCACGGTGACGGCGACGGCGAGCACCATGGCGATGGCAAACGACTCAAGCGTCATGCCCCAGGTTGCGAGCAGCGCGTCGATATAGTTCTGGCCATAGAGCGACCAGAGTTCGGAGAGACTCATGCGGACCTCCCGCCGATAAGGAAAGGGGCCCCCGTGTGTACGGAAGCCCCGACAACTCAGTGAGGAAACAGTTTACCGCAATAAAGCGCATCATGCGTTTCCGTATGGTTTCGTTGCGGCCGTTACCAGGCTCGCTGCCTAGGCGCCGATCTCGGGCAGCTCGGGAACGTTGGTGTCGCCCGTACGGTCGCCGATGCAGATCTGCCACAGCTCGGTCCAGGTGCCATCGTCCTCGATCTTCTTAAGGAAGTCGTTGACAAAGGCGACGCCGTCGGAATCAGGCGGCAGGCCAATGCCATAGGGCTCCTTGCTGCCGAAGGGCTTGCCGGCGATCTTGTACTTACCGGGCTCGCGGACCAGGGCGCTCTGCTGCATGTTGTTATCGATGACGTAGGCGTCAACGCGGCCCTGCTGGAGTGCCTGGCGGGCCTCCTCGTCGGTCTTGAACTCCTGCTGGCTGGCCTTGGGAGCGAACTCCTCCAGGATGGCGGGGCCGTTGGAGCCGGACTGGACGGCGACGTTCTTGTCGGCCAGGTCGTCGACGCTCTTGATGTCGTCGTTATCGGCGAGTACCAGGATGGCCTGCTGGGTGTAGTAGTAGGGACCGGCAAAGGAGACGAGCTTCTTGCGCTCGTCAGTGATGGTGTAGGTGGCAAAGACGGCGTCGACCTGGCCGTTCTGCAGGACGGACTCGCGCGTGTCCGAGGTCACCTGGGTGATCTCGACTTTGTTCTCGCCCAGAATGTAGTTGGACAGGAGCTGTGCGATACCGGCATCGAAGCCGCGGGTCTGGCCGTCTTTCTCGTTGAGGAGGGAGAAAAGCGTAGAGGTCTGAACGCCGCCGATCTTAAAGACGCCGGCGTCCTTGACGGCCGTGGCCCAGGTGCTGGCGGCGATGGCATCGTCGTCGGCTTTGGGGCCGTTGTCGACGAGCTTGTCGAATGCCTTGGCATCGAGCGTAGCGGAAACCTCGGTATCCTCGGAGCCCTTGGAGGAGCCGGCGGCGGAACCCTTGTCGGCCTCGGCGCTGGTGTCGGAGCAGCCGGCAAGACCAAGGCCGGCGACGGTTGCGAAGGTAGCGGCGACAAAGCCGCGGCGGTCGAGAACGACCTGCTGGGAGAGGTTCTTGCTCATGGTAGAACACCTTTCTCAATAAAATCCCTAGCGGTTGAGTAGAGTTATACCCTATCGCGCTCAAATGGGTCAACACGAAATAACTCAGAAACATACTTACCTTATGGGTAATTCCACCTACCAAAAAGGGACAGGCACCTTTATGGTGGTTCTTGCAGATGTGACGGCCTGCCTCGCTGCTTTGTCTCAATCTGTAACATCTGGACGGCCAAAAGGTCTCTATCTGTTACAGATTGAGACAAAGGTCTGGGACTAAGACGTCTTATCTAGATCTGTAACAGTTAGACGGGAATTCGGGCCCTAGATGTTACAGATCGAGATAATCGCGTCGCGAAAATAAAAACCTCCGCATGGGTGCTTCCCTTGCGGAGGTTGTTCTACTCGTTC
>CABSMN010000197.1 GCA_902478765.1 uncultured Collinsella sp. | reverse complement strand
CACTTCTAGCTTCGTCGGCAGCGTCAGATGTGTATAAGAGACAGGTATCGGCATCGCCAATCGCCAGGACAAAGTCCACGCCTTCGTCGGTCGCCAGGGCCACGGCTTCGTCGATCAGTTCGTCTCCCCCGTCGCCCCCAACCGAGCCGCAGCGGAAAAGTACGCGCTCGAGTAGGGCTCGATCAAGCGAGCCAAGTGCCGCCGAGACAAGCTCATCGCGCGTATGCTTGTCACCGCCCAACACGACCAGCGCCTTAGTGCCACCGTAGTGAGCGACCAATCGTCCGCACCAGCGAGCCACGTCTCCATCCACAACAAGGCGCGTCGGCATACCAAACCCGTAATTGACCATCTTTCCCACAACCCTTCCGTGCGCATAGGCGGTATCAATCGTTAGGCTCATGCTACGAAGCAAGGTTTTCCGAGCTGTTTCGCACTCTTTAGAGCTGCGTTAAAAACCCGATCCAACCGCACGACCATACCTACCAAAACAAACCAGTCCCTTTTTGACAGGTTTTGACGATGTCCGGATGAGAGGGTATTATCGAACAGATATTCGATAAGAACATGTGTTTGATGGGAGGACGCGTGGGGCACGAGCGTCACACCTACATCTGCATCGACCTCAAGACGTTTTACGCTAGCGTCGAGTGCGTCGACCGTGGGCTCGATCCGCTCACCACCAACCTGGTCGTTGCCGACGAATCGCGCGGGCGCACGACCATCTGCCTCGCCATCACACAAGCTATGAAAGACTTAGGGATTCACAACCGCTGCCGTCTGTTCGAGATTCCCAACGGCATCGACTACATCAAGGCCGTACCGCGTATGCAGCACTACATGGAGGTGTCGGCGCAGATCTACGGTATCTACCTGGAATACGTCAGTCCGCAAGACGTTCACGTCTACTCAATTGACGAGTGCTTTATCGACGTGACACCCTACCTGGACCTCTATCACACCGATGCGGAAGGCTTCGCCTGCATGTTGCGCGACGAGATCCTGGCGCGCACCGGCATCACGGCGACGGTCGGCATCGGCCCCAACCTATTCCAGGCCAAGGTTGCACTCGATATCACCGCCAAGCACGTACCCAGCCGCATCGGCATACTCGACGACGAGACCTTTCGCAAGGAAATCTGGCCCCATCGTCCCATCACCGATATCTGGGGCATCGGCCCCGGCGTGGCAGCCCGACTCGAAAAGTATGGCGTCTACGACCTGATGGGCGTCGCCGCACTCGACGAGAACCTGCTCTACGACGAGCTCGGCGTCAATGCCGAGTATCTCATCGACCACGCCTTCGGGCGCGAGCCGACAACCATCGCCGATATCCAAGCCTATCGCCCGCAGGCAACCTCAACCACCACAGGACAAGTGCTCTCGAAGGGTTATGCCTACGAACAGGCCTATACCGTCTTGCGCGAGATGGTCGACAACGCCGTTTTAGACTTGGTCGATAAGCACGTGGTCTGCGACAGCATCTCGCTCTTTGTGGGCTACGCGAGCGAGCGCGCCGACATACGCCGCCTCGACGCCAGCGGTACAGCGCAATATGTGGACGGATGCGGGCACCTGCGCTCGAGCACGTCGAGTATCGAACCCACCGCAACCGCCGGCCCCGGGCTCGCGCCCCGTGCGCCCAAGCCCGTCCAGCGAGATGACGAACGGCGCCGCCTGGTGCGCGAGGCGCAGGCAATCGATGGCATCTTTGTGGGAGAGCATGGCGGCAAACCACGCGGTGGCTATGCCGCACTCTTTGCGCACTCCAACGCTTCGCGAAAGCTGCCCGAGCGCACCAATTCGTTTAAGAAGATCATGGGCTATTTTGATGAGCTCTGGGCGCAGACTGTCGATCCCAAACGACCGGTCAAGCGCATCAACCTGGGATTTGGCAACCTCATGCCCGAGGAATTTGCCACCATCGATCTATTTAGCGATGTTAAGGCCGATGAGCGCGAGCGCGACCTGGCGCGCGCCGTCCTGGCCGTAAAGGGCAAGTACGGCAAGAACGCGCTCGTCAAGGGATTAAGCTTCACCACCGGCGCCACCGCACGCGAACGCAACGATCAGGTAGGAGGGCATCGTGCCTAAGTCCCAACAACAGCCGATGCGGCCACCGACGCCTTTTGAACGTCTAGCGGACCCCGAGGGAAGACGTCGATCCGCCGACCCCAAGCTCACCGCCAACGGCGCCGTCCGCGCCGGCCGTGCCGCGCAGTTTATGCCCTTTGCCGCCCTCACGGGATACTACGAGCTCGTACGCAAACAAGAGATCACTGTTGAGCCCAAATGCGAACTCACGGAAGAAAAAGCCCTCGAGCTTTCGAAAAAGCTCGAGGGCCTCAAACGCGGCGACCTGGTGCGCGTCGCCTATTACGATATGTACGGCTATCGTAGCCGCACAGGCATTCTCGACGAAGTGCTACCCGCGTTCAAGCTGCTCAAACTCAGGGATATCGCCATCGACTTCGACGATATCCAAGACATCGAGCTGCGTGGTCGAGCCTAGCGACGAGAACGCTTGCGCAAGACGAGAGCAATGCCAAGCACTGCGGCAGCTGCAACCAGCAATCCCAAGACCAGCGTGAGGGTCGAGTCGCCAGCGCGAGGCAGCGAACCGTCCTTCGGAGTCTTCTTAGCGGTCGTCGTGACGGTGGTCGTGGTGCTGCTCGACTGGTCGTTGCCGCCCGTCTGGCTGCCACCAGGCTGATCGCCGCCACCCGGCTGCGAAGGATCGGTGGGTTCCGTCGGATCCGGAGTACCGGGATCAACCGGATTCTCCGAATTCTCCTTGCGCTGGATCCAGACCTGGCAACCATAGAACGGGTTGGCGGTACCAAGGCACAGACCCTGATTGGTCACCGCAAAGGTGCGCAGACCATGGTTATACGGATCGTTAAAGCCATTGGTCGTCAGTGTCGTAAAGTTCACGCCGTCCTCGGTCACATACATATCAAAGCCGCGCTCAGCATCGTGCAGGTAATGCATGCATACGAGCACGCTCTGCAACTTCTTGAGGTTCTCCTCGCTCAGCAGCTTATCGAGCGCATCCTGAATATCGCTCGGCAGCTCGGTGCCATAGGCATCCTCGTACTGCTGCTTCAGGCTCTCATAGCTATCGAGCATGTCCTGATACTGATCGGCAAAGGACTTGAAGTACGCAATCTCGCTATCGATTTTCTGAACATAAGCAGCGTCGTCTTCAACGTCCGCGGACATCGTCGCGGTCTGATTGCAAAGATCGCCCGCAGCCTCATCCAACGCATCGCTCAGATCGCCAAAGCCCTTAGCAACCTCAGTCTTCTCGTCATCGACATCGGCAGCCTCCTTCGAATCATCGACATCGGCAGCTTCGTTCGAATCATCGTCCGTAAGCGTGTCCACAGGAACGATGGGGGCATCGGGCAAATTCACGTCAAGCAGGTGATCAAGCAGGTCCTTAAGGCGCTGAACCTGAGATCCCCACTCCTCGGGCGTCATATCGATAATGTCGCCATTGGAGAACTGGCCGATCGGCTCAAGCAGGCTCGCGGTATCAAAGGTACCGATATACAACTTGCCGTCGAACTTCTGCATGCGCCAAATGTACTGGTTCTCGTTT
>CABSMN010000196.1 GCA_902478765.1 uncultured Collinsella sp. | reverse complement strand
GACCAACAAGTTCAGCGAGGTCGGCATCGAGACGGTCGGCGACCTGGTCGGCAAGTCCGAGGAGGATCTGCTGCGCATCGATGGCATCGGTGCCAAGGCGATCGAGGAGCTCCGTGACGGCCTGGAGGCCCACGACCTGCTCTACATCCTCGAGAACAACGACGACGTTGCCGACGAGGAAGATCTCTCGCAGCTGCTGCAGATGGTCTTTAGCCCTGACGGTCCGGACGATATCCTGCTGGGTACCTCCGCTCCGACGCATCACGCCGACGCCGACGAGGAGCTCCTGGGCGCCCCGATCGACGACAAGAAGGCTCCCGCCAACGGCGCAATCAACGAGGACATGGCTTCCCTCGACGAGCTGCTCAACCAGCTCGTGGACACCGACGACGCCGAAGAGGCCAAGGACAACGACGAGGAGTAACTAGTTCCGCCGTTCTAACGAACGGCGGCGACCTCCGTCGCTGCGCGGCCCCCAGAGCTACAATCTGTCATTCAAAAGGCAGGGCATGACCAGAAGGTCAATGCCCTGCCTTTTTCATGCCACCTTGTACGCTCTGGGGGCCGCTCGCTTGCGTATGCTCAACCTGTTGCGTTCCGTTGATCCCTTGCCAAAAAAGGGACGGATTAATTTTGGTAGGTTTTTCCTGCTTGAATTTGAAACATTTAGTCCGGCAAGAGCGTATCTATGGTGAGGGCCTCATCGAGAACCATTAACGTCACCGGGAGGTGATTATGGAAGAACAAGCTTTTAGACAGGCGGTCGAGGACCACCGGGATGTCGTGTTCCGAATCGCTTTGACGTACCTGCGCGATCGCGCCGACGCCGACGATGTCGCTCAAGACGTCTTTCTAAAGTTACTCAAAAGCGATACGCATTTTGAAAGCTGGGAACATCTTCGTCGATGGCTTATCCGGGTCACGATCAATGAATGCAAATCGCTCTTTCGAAAGCCATGGAGGCGTGTGGAGGATATTGAGAACCTGGCCGATTCGCTTTCGACGGCGCAGGATGAGACCAAGGCCGTCCTATTAGACGTCATGCGGCTTCCGGAACGATTCCGTATCCCCATCGTGCTCTATTACTATCTGGGCTTTTCGACCTCAGAGATTGCCGAGTTATTGCATATGCCAGCCGCGACCGTTCGAACGCGTTTAGCTCGCGGTAGATCGAAGCTCAAGTTCATCCTAGAGGAGGGCGACCGTGAAATCCAACCAAATCAAACAGGCCTTCGAGTCCGTCCAAGCCGATAGCGATCTTGCTGACCGTGTTCTTTATGCCGCTGCTGGTGAGCCGCTTCGCCGAAAGGGTCACGCGAAGCCTCTGTATGTTGCCGTGATCGGATGCCTTGCCGGAGTGCTGGCGACCGGAGGGGTCGCCTACGCCGTCGTCAATTCCAGTTATTTTGCCTCTGCCTGGGGAAACCATGGCAACGGAGAGTCCATTACCTGGACTCAAGGTGGCTCGTCGGGGACTAAATATACCTACACCAGAGAGTTTGGTGATGGTATCGCGCCCCAAAGCTTGGAGGGTTCAGTACAGAAGGTCAATCTGTCCGTCGAGGGCAACGGCTATACACTCGACATTCATGATATGGCTATCGATAAAAACGGTTGCGGTGCCGTGACGTTTACGTTGTCCAATCCAAATGGTGTTAACTACTACAAGCCGGCAGCAGAGACAGGCGAACTTGTTCTCTATGGTGAAGAAGAACAAGGCATCGGCACGCCCAGCATGAACTTCGGCGAGGAATGGCCTGACACGCGCAGCACAATTGATAAGGACACATCAAGCGATACTGTCATTAATGGCACGATGTACTTTGCCGCTATGGATCGCGAGCGAGATTTGCAACATGCTGTCACCTGGAATATCCACTGGACCGAGGGTGAAGGTGAGAGTGCGAGGCGGTTTGAGGCGTCGACACCCGAGTTCAATATTGGAGCGTACGTCGATACAAAGGAACTCCGCTCCGGTGACTCGCCTCTTGAGATTAGCCCGTTTTCCATCCAGACGCACATCGATGATTTGGGCTATGAAGCAGTTGATAATAAGCTGACCGTCAGCTACAAGGATGGATCGGAGCAGATTATCGAAGATGACGACGCAGGGGTGTTCAACTTATATTTTTCTTATGGGCGCAATAGCGGAGAGAACATCTGGGTGCCAACGAAGTTGATTGATGTCGACCAAGTGGTCTCAGTAACGCTTGAGGGCACGAGGTGCACGTCAACAGGAGAGACCGAAACAGAAGTACCCTTTACCATCGTCTATTCGTAAGATTTGGGGCCGCTTCCTACTAGGGGAAGCGGCCTCTTTTGCGTTAAATGGAAACGCCGCTGATTTCCATGCGACAGATGAGAGCAGATTACCGCTGGAACGCGACGTTTCCCCAGATAAAACCGAACAAAATAAACCTGTCCCTTTTTGGCGGGTAGCGTTGCCCCGCCGAGCACGTCGGATTCCCGGCCCGGGCGGCCGGCGGCTTAAGTTTGTCGCGAGTTCCGCACGAGCCGGAGAGCACTTAATGTGCTCTCCGTGCGAGTCAGGACTGTAGAGCAGCAAACTTAAACCGCAGGCCGCCCGGCCCGGGAATCCGCCCCTGCGCACAGGAGGGGATTCCTTTTGTGTAGGCTTTGCGGAAATATGCTCATTTTAGGATACGCCCGGCGGCGTGGTCTGTTGACGGCACAGCTAACGCCACGTATCCTATCGAACTGCGTGTTTCGTAGGGGGATGCTGACCCCTCGATTCAAGCCGTTGCACTTTACAGAGAGCTGGAATCATTCGAGAAGGAGTACGCTTTGCCTACTATTAACCAGCTGGTTCGCCAGGGCCGTCGTTCCGTGCCCAAGAAGTCCAAGAACGCTGCTCTGCAGCACAACTCCCAGAAGCGCGGCGTGTGCACCCGCGTCTTCACCACGAGCCCCAAGAAGCCGAACTCGGCTCTTCGTAAGGTTGCCCGTGTTCGCCTTGTCAACGGCATCGAAGTTACTGCTTACATCCCGGGTGAGGGCCACAACCTGCAGGAGCACTCCATCGTGCTCGTCCGCGGCGGTCGTGTCCGTGACCTCCCTGGTGTCCGTTATCACGTCATCCGTGGCGCCTACGACGCTGCTCCGGTCCAGAACCGTATGCAGGCCCGTTCCAAGTACGGTGCTAAGCGCCCCAAGGCCAAATAAGCCAGATAACGTTTTGATACTTTCGCCGTGTGCCGCCTTGAGCGCCGCACGGTAGACACTTAAGGAGATTTCACATGCCGCGTCGTGCAGCAGCTAATCGTCGTGAGGTTCAGCCTGACGCCGTTTACAACAACCGCCTGGTGACTCAGCTCATCAACAAGGTCCTTCTTGACGGCAAGAAGGCCACCGCTGAGCGCATCGTTTACACCGCTTTCGAGATCGTTGCCGAGAAGTCCGAGGGTGGCGACGCTCTCGCTACCTTCAAGAAGGCTATGGACAACGTCAAGCCCACGCTCGAGGTTAAGCCCAAGCGTGTCGGTGGCGCTACCTATCAGGTCCCGATGGAGGTCAACTCCCGTCGTTCCACCGCTCTGGGTATCCGTTGGATCGTCAACTTCTCCCGCGCTCGCAAGGAGAAGACCATGGCCGAGCGTCTCGCCAACGAGAT
>CABSMN010000195.1 GCA_902478765.1 uncultured Collinsella sp. | reverse complement strand
GCCTTGCTATGTCATAGAGCGGGGCGCTCAAGGTGGCAGCTACAAGCGCATCGATGACAAAGACGTGCCGCTTTCGTCGACCGAGGTTTTGGCGCTGTCGTCATACGAACGGACGAGCCCTAGCGATCGCGATGCGGTGCCCGGCACGAGTGTGGGCGATCTCGACGAGTCGCTGGTCGACCGCACGATAGAGCGTGCCTATTCGTTGACGCCTCGAGCGATGCGCGGTGCGGCGGACAAGAAGACAAAGATGGAGCGTCTGAATTTCCTCGACTTCCAGGGCAATGTTACCAAGGCCGGCCTCCTTGCCGCGGGCGTTTACCCTCAGCAGTTCTATCCCAAGCTCTTCATTGATGTGGCTGTCCACGTGGGAACTCAAAAGGGAGCTGCGGGGCCACTAAGGTTTATGGACCGCACAGTCTGCGAGGGCACCCTAGGCGAGATGATTTCGGATGCCGTCGCAGCTGTCGCCAAAAACCTGCGCCGCATCTCGACCGTCCAAGGCGTCTCGCGTGTCGACTCGCTGGAGATTCCCGAGGAGGTTCTGCGCGAGGCAATCGCCAACGCCGTAATCCATCGAGAATACGGGGATCGGTTCTGTGGACAATCGATTGCCGTCGACGTCTTTGACGATCGTGTCGAGGTGACGAATCCTGGCGGCCTTTACGGGGGAAAGACTCGCGAGAACTTGTTTGACGGCAGCTCCCGATGCCGTAACGCGACGCTCGTGAAGCTCATGTCGATTGTCCCGCTTCCGGATGGCGCAGGTTCGCCAGCTGAGGGCAATGGCTCGGGCATCCCGATGATGATCGATGCCATGCGCGCGCATGGTCTGGCCGAGCCCCTGTTCTGCCCGGGGTTCGATCGGTTCAAGGTCGTACTTTACCGTTCAAAGATCGAGCCGGTCGATCATGGCGGGGGCTTAATTGTGACGGCACTCAAACACTACGGCGAGCTGGGGACGCGTGAGCTGGCAGAACGCACGGGGCTTACAATTTCCCAGGTTAGGTCGCGCGTCAACGCGCTCATTGCTCAAGGCGAGCTTGAGCCCACGGCGCCGGCGACGAGCCGCAACCGCAAGTATCGACTGTCAGAGCGCGTGGAATAAATGCGTTAGTGGACGAGGCAACCCAATAATCGACCCTCAATTGGCGCCCACTAAGGTAAAGCGGTTGTTGCTCAGTCGACGGTGATGCTAAAGACTCGGTTTACGCCGGCATGGCCCCGAACCCGTCCATCAGGAACAGCCTAAGAACCAGCTTGATGACATATCCCGGTTTGACTTCTGCCGCGTCAAAGACGTGGCGCTCGGCGAGCTCGCCGCAGTATGCATAGATGTCGCGGATAAGGTCCGCGCCCGCAAGCGTAAACATGTAGCCTGCGTCCGAAAGCGCATTGGGTGCGGCGGGCAACTTGGCCATGCGGCAGAACGTTTGCAGGTCGGGCGCCATAACATTCTGGTAGTTGAGGTGGCCGCTGGCATCCTGTGCGGCAAGCTCCAATTGGCGCACAAAATCCAGCGCCGCCGCTAACACAAAGCTCGGCGTAGGCGCATTGACGTCCTGAGTGGTCGCCACAAGCCTGCCCGCCGCCTGCGTGACAAGCCAAGCGACCTCGCGCTGGCAACGCACGGCCTTGCGCGTAACCGGCTTGATGGACGAAGAAGAAACGCTCCCCTTAGGCGGATTCGAAGCAGCCATAAGACCCTCCCATGAACAATCCGGCCCAACAAGCCCGGATGAAACACGTGCTACATCAGTATACAGGGGAGTGGGGTAGCGGGGTACAAGCGCGCCAGCGGCAAACCGAGAGCATCAACAATGTGCCTCCGCTCTATTTGGACGATGGTACGTGGGTCATTAAGTACTCGGTTCAAGCGCCGGGTACCGTTGGTTTTCGAGACCAGAATTACAACCGTAAAATGCTCAACTGCATGGAATGTGACGTCCCAGTCGGAGTCATATTTGCAACCGAGGTGGGCTATAAGGTGCTCGGCCTTGCGTTTGTTGAGCGGTTCGAGCCCGAAAACGGATGGTTTGTTCTGCACGGTCCTGTTCATAAAGGCGGACCGGACCCTCGTTTTGCGCCCGACATGAGTTATCTGAAGCACATACCCGTCGATATTGAGTTTGCCGGACAGGGTGCGACCGACGATGAAATTTGGCTTTGGCGGTCTTTTACGATCGTGCTGTTTGATCGGATCGCGTGGCGATGCAATCTCGCACACGCCTGCCGGTGCATGCTCTTCCTGATTTGTATAGCGAGAGGGGAGCGAACGTGAGCTGGCGAGGCGATATTGCGATGGGGAAGTACGGAAAACTGCCGTACGCCCTTATAGACAACAAAATGTTTCCGAGCGTAGAAGTTGATTGCGGGTCGTTTGTCGTCGCCTGTCCTTGCTGCGGCTCGCAAATACCGTGCCTCGACATTCGGTTCATCGATGCGTGCGACAGACTTAGCGACGAAGTGAGAAAACGGACAGGCGTTCATATGCCGGTGTATCAGGAGAAATGCCCTGTTTGTGGCCTCGATATCGTGTACGACGCCGGCGACGAGGGATAGGTGATGCGGAGGAGCTGGCTGTGAAGGCATCTCTGTCCCTATAAATAAATCCCCTCACCGAGCTGCCTGTGAAACTTGGCGTGATGGTCGCGTGCCCAGGTAAAGAGCGCCTGGTCAAAGTCGGTGCGTGTGGCCGGGACGCCGAAGACGCCGGCAACTTCGACGCGCACAAACTCCAGTGCCGGCAGTTTGTTGATGGCAGTGAGGGCAAACGGGGACGAGGGCTCCTCGAACAGATAGCGGCTGCCTTGCAGCGCGTCGCAACTGGTGCACGTGTTGCCGAGCGACGGGGCTTTGGAGGCTCGCGCGCCTACGGGCTTGTAGCCGCAGCGCTTAGAAAGATAGTCGCGGATCTCGCCCGGCACGCAGCCAAGAGCGGGAACAATGGCGAGCGCGTTGGCATTGGCCGTGTCGATGGTAATGTGCCCGGCTTCGTTGGGCGCGTGCGCGATGGCGATGCCCTTGTCGTCATCGATTCGATAGGGAATGCCGAAGGCCGCGACCGAGGTCTCTTTGTGACACTTCCAGCACTCGCGCTTGCCCAGTACTAGATATATATACGGCGCTGAGGGGTCGGATCGGTCAACACCGGGCAGCCACTCGGCAAAGGGCTCGGGGTTGACGCCGCTGGGTACATACCAGATCTTCTTGGTCCGGTCCCATTTGGCGCCCAGCGCCTTGGCTTCTTCTTTGTGCGAAAAGGGGACATCGAGCTCGGTGCGCATGGCGGCTCCTTGGTGCTGCAGGTGCGAGTGGCTCAAGGATACCGCAGGGCGCAGACATCGCGGCGTTTTGTTGAGAAGTTGCGGCGCGGACTGCTTGGTTACGCCGTTAGATAAATTGGCAAGTAGATGGTCGGCTTTTGACCAGTTGGGCGGTTGGAGCAGCTTGCGGCGCAGTTTTGTGCCTGGCTATTGTTGATGTTGGGGTATTGAATATATTTGGCTGCCATTCGTCAGGTGAATTGTTGTTACGTTGCGATGACGGTTGGAACTGCCAGCGGATTTAGCGACAAAAAACAAAACAGCCCAGAGGACATAGCCTCTGAGCTGCGAACATTTGGTGGGCGT
>CABSMN010000194.1 GCA_902478765.1 uncultured Collinsella sp. | reverse complement strand
TACACTTCTAGCTTCGTCGGCAGCGTCAGATGTGTATAAGAGACAGGTCCGGCGACGGTCTTCAACCCGCGCGAGGCCTTTGGCTCGCACAGCGACAGCGACCACGTTTACAACACGCCGCGCGCGTGGTACATGCAGCGCTGCCTCAACCCCAGCGATGTGTGGGACGGTCCCGAGGCCGACTACACGCCCGAGAGCGACGATATCCCCTGGAGCCGCGTGCCCGAGCGCAAGGTGACCATCGAGGACATCAAGTACGTGCTTTCGAGCCACTACCAGGGCACGGAGTACGACTGCTACGGCAGCAAGGGCACGCCCGCTACGCGTGGCGCCTATCGTCCCATCGGGATCAACCGCAACAGCCAACTCGCCGTACTGCAGCTGCGTCCCTATGCGCAGCCGGCCTACCGCGCCGTGCAGTGGATGGCCTTTGGCTCCAACTCGTTTAACGCGCTGGTTCCGCTGTACGCCAACGTCGAGACCATGCCCGAGTACTATGCCGACACGCAGGTTCGCGTGACGTCCGAGAACTTCTACTGGGCCAACCGCCTGATCGGCGCCCTGGCCGATGTCCGTTTCCACGAGTGCGGTCGCGCCGTCGAGGACTACCAGGAGAAAGTCGGCGGCATGGGCCACAAGCAGATCCATGACGTCGACGCTGCCGTAGCCGTTCTGCCCGAGGCCGAGGTGCCCGCCGAGCTTGCACGCGCCAACGAGGCCTTTGCCGAGCGTGTTCGTGTAGAAACCGATGCTCTGTTGGGCAAGGTGCTCTACACCACGAGCTGCGCCATGAAGAACTCCTTCGCAATGAACGATAACGTGAGGTAGGGATTCCCTATCGGTTGAATAGCGCTAAAACGCTTTGTCGCTTTCGCTCAATCTTGGGTACAAGAACGCCAATGCAGTTGTTTGTGATTGGAGACAACCATGGTTATGAAACTCGATCAGCTTGTTAACGGCGCCATCAACGTGGGCTTCGGCGCCGCCGCTGTTGCCGTCGAGGGTAGCAAGAAGGTCCTCGACGACCTCAATACCAAGGGTGAGCAGGTGCGCAAGGACGCAGGCGCCCCCGATATCGCCCGCAGCGTGTCCGACATGTTCGAGCAGGCCGGCGGTACCATCTCCGATCTGACCGAGCGCTTGGGCATGCAGGGCGAGACCGCGGCCCAGCGCGTGCTTGACGAGCTCATCCTTGCCCGGGTCCGCGTCATGACCGCCCCCGAGCGCACGGCCTTCCTGGTCCATGTGCGCGACATCGTCGATTCGGTCGAGGACAACGTGACCTCGGTGCCCGTCGAGTCCGTTGAGCCCGACGATGCGAAGGATACCGAAGAGGCTGAGTAGCAGCGCAGATGGCAGATTCCACCACCGATTACAACAATCTAGATCCCTTGGGTGACGAGGCGGCGGTTGTCGATGAGGTCGATGCCGCCGTCTCGGGCGCTCGCAAGAAGCCGCGCGCTGTCGATATGGTCCCCGAGGAGCCCGACGCGATGGCGCCGGACGAGGAATACCAGCTCACGCCGGCGGGTCGCCGCGAACGTATCGGTCAGATCGTCCGCCTGGTCAAAAAGTACCGCGTGTGGGATAACCTTACGCCAGTGCGCCTGCGCCGTCTGCTCGAAGAGCTCGGTCCCATGTTCGTCAAGATGGGGCAGATTCTGGCTAACCGCTCCGAGATTTTGCCGCGGCGGTTTTGCGACGAGCTGCGTCGCCTGCGCTCCGACGTAGAGCCGGTGCCATATGAGGTAGTGCTCCGCTGTCTGGAAGAGGAGTACGGCCAGCGCCTGGGGCAGATGTTCGACGCGATCGACCCCAACCCGCTCGGAAGCGCGTCGCTCGCGCAGGTACACCGTGCCCGCCTGGTGACCGGCGAGGACGTGGCCGTTAAGGTGCAGCGCCCCGGCGCGCAGCAGGTTATGGCTCAGGATATCGACATCATCCGTTCGGTGGTGCGCATCGTCTCAAAGTTCGTCAACACCGATCAGTTTGTTGACCTGCATGGCGTGGTCGAGGAGCTGTGGACCTCGTTTCGCGAGGAGACCAACTTTTTGGCCGAGGCCAAAAACCTCAACGATTTCTATGAGTTCCATAAGAGTGTGCATGGCGTGTCGTGTCCTAAATCCTACTTGGACCTTTGCACCGAACACGTCGTGGTTATGGATTACGTCGACGGCATCTCCATTGCCGATCCCAAACGGCTGGCAGCCGAGGGTTATGATTTGGAAAAGATTGGCGCCGCAATCGTCGAGGACTACTCGACGCAGGTGCTCGACGATGGCTTTTTCCATGCCGACCCGCATGCGGGAAACATCATCCTCAAAGACGGCATTGTCTACTTTATCGACCTGGGCATGGTCGGGCGCATGTCGAGCCACGACCGCGGTATCGTCAAGGATATGATCTTTGCCGTGGCCGAGGGCGACGTGCCCAAGCTCAAGGATTCGCTCATGCGCTTTGCCGTGACGCGCGGCGATTCTGCCGAGCTCGACCATTCGGCGTTTTTGTCCGACCTGGACTTTATCGTCGCCGACTTTGCGGGGCTCGATCTTAAGGATCTTGATATCGGCGAGTTTTTGACCTCGCTGCTAAATTTGGCGCGCAAAAACGATGTTGAGCTGCCGAGCGTGGTGACGATGTTCGCCCGCGGTATGGTAACGCTCGAGGGCCTGCTGACCGAGTACATGCCCAACGTCAACATGATCCAGATTATCCAGACGCACATCAAAAACGAGAAGAGCACCTATGCGCGCATGCGCGATATGGGGCGCGATCTTGCCGCGAGCAGCTATCGCGCGGCAAAAGGCTCGCTCGAGGCGGCCGAGTATCTGGGCTTGGCGTCGCGCATGCTCACGCGCGGCCAGCTTAAGGTGAACACGCAGATCATGAGCAGCGATAAGGCGCTGCGACAGCTGGGCGGAATTATCGACCGCATGTCGATGGCAATTGTGATTGCTGGCCTGTTTATCGGTTCGTCGGTGGTGTACTACGCGCGCATCGAGCCGGTTGTGTTTGGTATCCCGGTCATTGGCTTTATGGGCTACGTCAGCGCACTGGTGCTGGCGCTTATGCTGGGCCGCAATATCTGGCTCAACAGTCACGGCGGCAAGCACTAGAGGCCGCGACCGTCACCGCATTTTCCTATCGCAAACAATAGCTTTTACCTTGGGCTTCGCCTGCGTGCGAGGCCCTTTTGCGTGATACCATACTGACGGTAATAATCGATGGCCTAGATGGTGGTGCGGAGACGCACGAATGCGCGGTTTTCCTGCGCGTTTGGGAGAATTGGGGTGCAAGTCCCCGGCTGTACCAGTAACCGTAATTCCTCTTGGCTCGGGATGTTCGTGTCGCAGATCGGACGGCGCGCCTGAGCCGTTAAGGTTAAGTCGGATCGCCTCCCATCTTGTATGCGGCTGCGGCGTATGCCGCCGGTGTGCATAGGGCTCTGGAGGGAAGGGGGACCCCGATGGGGGAACTCGAGCGCAACATGCGCGATGACGTGGGGCAGCCTCAAGGTAACGCTCCAAGTACAGACAATGGGGGACAAATGGATATGTTTGAGGACGAGCGCGAGCGCGCCTCGTTGCCTGTCTCTTATACACATCTCCGAGCCCACGAGACTACGCTGCATCTC
>CABSMN010000193.1 GCA_902478765.1 uncultured Collinsella sp. | reverse complement strand
GACAGCCTTGAGGTCGACGCGACCGCTCGGAAGCACGGTGTAGACGAGCTCGACGCGCATGCCGAACGCGCGGACGGGAGGAGCGATACGCTGGCTCACGGTAACGACGACCGCATTGCCATCCTGCTTCCAAGAAACCTTGCGGGTAGACGTCTGCATCACATCGATGAAGTTGTCCTTCCACAGTGAGTCATACTCCTGGGCATGGTTATCGACGAGCGGATGCCAAAAACCAACCTGGGGACCAGAGGCCATGACGTCGCGGCCGGATGCCTTCCACTCGCTCACGGTACCGTTGACTTTGCTGAAGGTCAGCTCGCCGTTGAGGGAGTGGATGCGGATCTCCTGCTCGGTCTCCTCAACCGTAAGCTCAGGACGAGCGGGGGCCACGATGGCCGGCGCCGGATGGTTTGCGATGGCAAACTGGCTAGCGCCCAGCTGGAACATCGGCTCGCACCAGACGTGAGCGGCCATGGTGTAGGCGCGCACGGTCAGCAGGGTCTCGCCCACTGCGGCCTCGCGAATCACCAGTGGCAGCTGGACGGACTCGCCGGGGGCAACCGCGCCGGGCATGAGCGTCTTGCGGCAGACCACGTCGCCGTCCACCAGGGTCTCGGCCGACAGGCAGACATCCTCGAGGGTGGTGAACCAACGCTTGTTGGTGACGGTCAGCTCGCCTGCCTCGGCGTCATAAGCCATGCGGACCGGGCAGATAACCTGGCCGTACTCGGTAAGGCCCGGACTCGGCTGCTGCCAGGGGAACACCATGCCATCGATGCAGAAGTTGCTGTTGTTGGGGTAATCGCCGTTGTCGCCACCATACATATCGTAGGCAACGCCGTCCTCGGTCACAGCAGCCAAACCGTGGTCGCACCATTCCCAAATGAACTGGCCCTGGATGCAATCCCAACGATCGAAGACCTCCTGGTACTCGGACAGGCCTCCGGGACCATTGCCCATGGAGTGACCGTACTCACAGTTGATGCGCGGCTTGGGGAATGGGTGCTCGCCAAAGTCGTTCATCTGCGAAACACGGGAGTACATCGTGGAGATAACGTCGACGGTATCGGCGTTGCGGTCCTCCTCATAATGGACCGGACGATCATCGAGCTCGTGAGCCTTGGCGTACATCGCGCGGATGTTGCAGCCATAGCCGCTCTCGTTGCCCATCGACCACATAATGATGCAGGCGTGGTTGCGCTCCTGCATCACCAGGCGCTCAATGCGGTCGACGTAGGCCGGCTCCCATGCCGGATCGTCGGTGACCAGGGCGATGTTGCCGATATTCTCGAAGCCGTGGCTCTCCATATCGGTCTCGGCGACCAGCATGATGCCATACTCATCACACAGCTCGTAGAAGCGCGGGTCATTGGCATAGTGAGAGGTGCGCACCGCGTTGATGTTGTGCCGCTTCATGAGCTCCAGGTCGCGGCGCATGCGATCGAGGCCCACGGCGCGGCCCTTGTGATCGTCGTGATCGTGGCGGTTGACGCCATGCATCTTAAAGTAGGTGCCGTTGAGGTAGATATGATTGCCCTCGACCGTCACCTCGGCAAGACCCTGGCGATGCGGAACGTACTCGCTGGCCTCGTCGCCATCGTAGACCTCAAACGTAAGGTCATAGAGGAAGGGGTCCTCGGGATTCCAGAAGTGGGCATCGGCAACGCTGCACTCGGCATGGCCGTCGACGCACTCACCCGTAGCCACCACGTTTCCGCCATCGCTGAGCGTATACACAACGCGGGTAGCGCCCTCGGCCACCGTATCGAGCGTGATCAGAGCGGCATCGCCCTCGCGGTGCGTGCGGAACCTAAAGTCGACCAGGTGCGCGGCGGGACGCTGCATAAGGTACACATCGCGGAAGATGCCCGAGGCCCACCACATGTCCTGATCCTCGATATAGCTGCCATCACTGTACTGCAGAGCCTTGACCGCAAACAGGTTGTCGCCCTCGACGAGCGCGTCGGTCACGTCAAACTCGGCAGACAGGCGCGAACCCTTGGTCATGCCGATAAACTGACCGTTGACGTACAGCTCACCATAGCTCTCGATGCCGTCAAAGCGAATGATCTCGCGAGCGCCGGCAGGCACGGCGGGAAGGTTGACGATGCGCTGGTAGACGCCCGTGGGGTCGTCGGAGGGAACGAACGGCTGATCCACCGGGAACGGGAAACCCTCGTCGGTGTAGGCAAGGTTGCCATAGCCATCCACCTGCCACAGGTGCGGAACCTCCACGTGATCCCACTCGGGCTCGTACGTGGAGAGCTCCTCGTTGGAAACGGCAGCAGGCCCCTCAAAGAGGCGGAACTGCCACGAGCCGGACAGCTGGACAAACCCGCGCGACAGCTCGCGGCTGTACGTAGCGGCGAGATCGGCGGTCTCGTAACCCATAAAGTACGCATGGGGTGCCAGGCGGTTCCTGTGGGTGAGCGCTTGGTTTTCCCAATCGTTAATGGCGTCCATGGTGATGCTCCTTCGTCATCGTAGTGATTCTTGTGCAACCGGTTGTCCTTATCTTACGGGCGATGCAAAAAATTGTGCAACCGGTTGTCCGCTGAACGGTCGATTTGGTCGGATTAACGGTGCAACCGGTTGTACAGCTGCGACACTTATGTCACCCTGAGTATCGAAACTCAGCGCAAAACATCGTTCTTAAGCTCGTAGGCAACCGCCACGCCCGCTGATATCTCACCCACACGAGACGTATTCGATTGCGGCTTGGTTGCAAAACGACACCTGTCACCGGATATCATGAACGCTGTTCAGGTGCACTATAGTAAGCTGTATCCGCACCAGCCCGTATCAGTGACAACATCGACCGCATTTTCCAGGAGACGCCATGACCCAACCAGTTCGCACCGCACCTACGCTTGCCGAGGTTGCCGCAGCTGCCGGCGTGTCGCGCTCCACGGCATCGCGCGCCCTCAACGATTCGCCCCGCATTAGCGAGGAAACCAAAAAGCGCGTCCGTGCGGCGGCCAAGAAAGTCAATTTTGTCCCCAACGCTCGTGGCCGAGCGCTCGCTGTCGGGCGCACGGAAATCATCGCCGTGCTCGTGACCGAGCCCCTGAGTGAACTCTTCAGCGACCCCACCTATAGCGAGTTTTTGAGCGGCATTACCGAGGAACTGTCGGAGTCGTCCTATCTGCCCGTTATCTTGCAGGCGTCTTCTACGCATGAGCGCAACCGCGCACGCGAGCACTTTGAGCGCCGCTCGTTCGACGCCGTGATCGACGTCTCCCCCTACAAGGGCAGCGAGCTGCTCGAGGTGCTGCGCGAGCTGGGCGTACCCACCGTGTTGTGCGGCCAGCTCGAGGGCCACCCCTATCGCGACGTGTTCTCGACAGTCTACTCTGACGACGAAGAGGGCGGACGCTTTGCAGCGCTCGCTATGAAAGAGCGCGGGCGCAAAGATATCGTCGCCGTGTTGGGACCGCAAGACAACCCCGCTGTTGTCGACCGCCTGCGCGGCTACCGCACCGTCCTGGGCGAAGACCTCCCAGGCGCAAACGTTATCTATACCGGCTGGAACAGCGGAGACGGCTATCAGGCCATGCACCAGATCCTCGCGCGCGAGATTGCTTTCGATCTGTCTCTTATACACATCTGACGCTGCCGACGAAGCTAGAAGTGTAG
>CABSMN010000192.1 GCA_902478765.1 uncultured Collinsella sp. | reverse complement strand
ATCTACACTTCTAGCTTCGTCGGCAGCGTCAGATGTGTATAAGAGACAGCAAGTCATCCGACCTGGGCAAAGCCCCCTGGCTGCGCTCCGACAACCCCGCTGGCGCTCCTGCCACGGGCAAGCTCCCGACCGAGCCCGCACCCCGAGCGCCCGAGCGCGCGTCCGCTCCCAAGGCTCAGCCGTCTGCGCAGTCTGCACCGTGGGAATCCGAGCAGGTGCCCTACGATGACGCCATGGTCGGCGGCTTTGCAGGCGATGCGAGCGGGGACGATCTGCCTCCGTTCGACGTGCCGGGTGCGACGCCCGCGCCCAAGCCTGCTGCAACTGCCCCCAAAGAGGAGGACGCTCCTGCAGCTCCCTGGGAGTCCAACCCCGGCGCCGGCAGCCCCTTCGGCCACCAGGGCGCAGCCCCGAGCATCCCGCAGACCGAGGACGAGGCCAAAGACCTCATCCGCAGCGTCTTCGGTCAGGCCACCATCTTCAAACCGGTAGAGTAGCTGCGCAGGCGGGTATACTGCTCAAGAAGAGAACCCTTTGAACGGAGCGAGCTTATGATGTGGGAATATGTCCGCCTTGAGGACGATACGCAGGTTTCGTATTCCGAAGTCCGGGAGGACAACACGGTGAAGGTTGTTGTGGAGCGCCCGCGCGATTGGGGTTTTGACACGGCGGAGTGTATCTTGCCGGCATTCAATTGGGTGTCACACGAGGGCTTTAGCGAAGCGGACCTCAAAGAACTCGATGATTTCGTGCGTAACAATGCCCCGCTCATCCTGCGTTTTGCCTACGAAGGCGGACGAGTCTATGCCTAGCCTGTTTCGACTCGGGCCGTACATCATCTTCTTCTGGACGGGGGAGAACGGCGAACCTGTCCATGTTCACGTTGCGGTCAAGCGCCCCACTGCCGAGGCAACCAAGATATGGCTTACCCGCTCCGGCGGATGCAAGCTGGCCCATAACAAGGGCGATATTCCTGCTCGGGATTTACGCGATATCATGCAGTTTGTTTCATCTAACCATGCGCTGATTTGCAAACGTTGGAAAGAAACAACTGGCGGGCTATCGTTCTACTGTTGAGAGTCGCTCGCCGGGCTTAGGATCCCCAACTCTTCAGGGGTTTGTCCGGGCGCATCTGTATTTCGGACATGTGCAACGTGGTGCCGCGTATATCGCATTCGAGCAGACAGGTGCGTGACGGTCGGCCTAGGATGCTGAGGTCGATACGATACGCCGCATGGCTGTCCGTGTATTCGACTTGCTCGGCGTCGAGGGTTGCTCCGATTGTCAAGAAAGCGCCTGGTTCGGCACCGACAATCTTGGAGTCCTTTATCTTGACCTTGAACTCTTGGTAGAGGGACGGGCTGTTGTAGTAAATGGTTCGGGTTCCGTCGGTGCACTTATCGGTCGTCTCCCATTTGACGATGGGCTGGTCCGAGCTGGCTATCAGCAGTTCTGCTCCAAAGGCTATAGCATGGGTGATGACAACCAGCAATGCCCAGCCGACAAAGAGATAGAGAACCACATATGCAACGGGGTGTTTTGAGCGGATGTTTTGGAGCGCGTCGGGGGCATTCATGGGGCACCTCCAAATTGCTATCTATGACAATCAAATTATACCCTGCCGCCATGTGCTCCGCCTCGAGCAGCGGTTTGGCATTTAGCTATTTAGTGGCACACATGAAATGCCGGATTCGGCTCTACTAGATTGAGTATGCGATATTATGCAACCTTGCATAATTCGGCCTTGCATAATCTTTGCGCGTGGTTTGTATTGGAGGACATGTATATCGACTGAGGTAGCGTGTCCGCCCCGCTCTCTGGCCTCGCACCGTGGTACGATTTTTGAGTTTGAAAGTCCCGCCGCGCTCCGGCTGCCCTTGCAGCTCGGCGTGCGGCCGCACGTAAAGGAGCCATCATGGCCGGTATGAACATGCAGCAGATGATGAAGCAGGCTCGCAAGATGCAGGAGCAGCTTGCCGCCGCGCAGGAGAACCTCAAGTCCCAGACCGTCGACGCCTCTGCCGGCGGCGGTATGGTCAAGGTGACCGTCAACGGCGAGATGGAGCTCGTCAACCTCACCATCGACCCCGATGCCCTCGATCCCGAGGACGTCGATATGCTGCAGGACATGATCATGGCTGCCGTCAACGAGGCCGTCCGCGGCGTCAACGAGCTCGCCAACAAGCAGATGGGCGCCATCACCGGCGGCCTCAACATCCCGGGCATGCCGTTCTAAGACACGCATATATAATGAGTGCGAACCATAGCCTGCAAAAACTGCTCGATGAGCTGGGCCGTCTGCCGGGCATTGGTCCCAAGTCGGCCCAGCGCATCGCCTATTATCTGCTCGAGGCCGATGCCGAGGAGGCCCGCCGCCTGGCCGAGGCCATCCTGGAGGTTAAGCAGGAGGTCCACTTTTGCAGCCGTTGCTTTAACTACGCCACGGCCGACGAGTGCTCCATCTGCCAGGACCCGATGCGCGATACCACTCGCATTTGCGTGGTGGGCGAGCCGCGCGATGTCCAGGCGATTGAGCGCACGGGCAGCTATCACGGTCTCTACCACGTATTGGGCGGCGTGATCAGTCCCATGGACAAGATTGGCCCCGAGCAGCTGCACATTCGCGAGCTGCTGGCGCGTTTGGGCCACGAGGATATCCATGAGGTCATCATCGCCACCAACCCCAATATTGAGGGCGAGACCACGGCGAGCTACCTGGCCCGCACTATCAAGCCGCTGGGCGTTGAGGTATCGCGTCTGGCGAGCGGCCTGCCCGTGGGCGGCGACCTGGAGTATGCCGACGAGCTTACGCTTGGGCGCGCTATCGAGGCCCGTCGCACGATTTAGGTGGCGAGCCTGCTCCTGCCGTATGTTTTCCTCGCGACGCACGGGGTAGCCATAATTTCCCCGTGCGACTGTAAGTTTGTTGTGCAACAAAGATGCTTTGTATCCGCTTATCGCATGGATGCTTCCACTCGCATCCTTAATTTGCCCATTCGTTGCGCAACCTTTTGGGTTCGCTGATACACTCAAATATGGATTCGAATGAATGCGCCGCTCCCGAGCGGCGTGTTTTTGTTGGAGGAGAACGCATGCGGCCCGGTGGCACTCAGACAAAGCGCGGCGCCGCGGTGCGCATGCGACGCCGACTGGGCTTGGCGCCGCGGGCGTACGCACTGCTGTCTTGCTCGCTGGTGCTGGTCATAGCTGGCGTTTCTGCCTATGGCATGACCGTGCCGTCCATGATGCAGGCACATGCCGCACGCGAACCGCGCGTGGGGCATGAGGTCAAAAGTGATCTGGGCACCACGACTGGATATGCTTGGGCAAGTGTGGTCGCGCATATTGTGTTTGGCGCCGACGACGCGGACGGCGCCGAGGCCCCGGACAACGAAGTCACGCTTGCCAATGGCAAAACCATCGTGCTCACCAACACCAAGATCATCGATCGATTGTCCAACAATAGCGTGGCGGCAACGGTGAATAAGGTCGAGCAGCAGAAGGAGCAGGACGCCCAGCAGTCCGGAAAGCCCGGTAGCTCGGATACTTCTGGCTCCGGCTCGGATTCGTCGAGTTCGGGCGGCGGCTCTGGGTCTGTCTCTTATACACATCTGACGCTGCCGACGAAGCTAGAAGTGTA
>CABSMN010000191.1 GCA_902478765.1 uncultured Collinsella sp. | reverse complement strand
GGCCGCGGCGGCCCGCGCTGCATGAGCATGCCCTTCTGGCGCGAGGACCTCTAAGTCTTTAACGTTCCGGTGCGGTCCCCCTACAACCGCACCGGTTTCGCCCGTCAAACGGGCACCACTACTACTTTTTAGTAATTCATTTTTTCGAAAGGAAACGAACCATGGGTGTTAACCTCTCCGGCCGTAGCTTCCTCAAGCTCCTCGACCTCACCACCGAGGAGATCGAGTACCTGCTCAAGCTCTCCAAGAACTTCAAGGACATGAAGCGCGCTGGTGTTCCGCACCGCTATCTCGAGGGCAAGAACATCGTCCTGCTCTTCCAGAAGACTTCCACCCGTACCCGTTGCGCCTTCGAGGTCGGCGGCATGGATCTGGGCATGGGCGTCACCTACCTCGATCCGGGTTCGTCGCAGATGGGCAAGAAGGAGTCCATCGAGGACACCGCCCGCGTTCTTGGCCGCATGTATGACGGCATCGAGTTCCGTGGCTTTGCCCAGGACGACGTCGAGGAGCTCGCTGCTAAGTCCGGCGTGCCCGTGTGGAACGGCCTGACCACCGAGTGGCACCCCACCCAGATGCTCGCCGACATCCTGACCGTCCAGGAGAACTTCAACTACGACATCAAGGGCAAGACCCTCGTCTTCATGGGCGACTGCAAGAACAACGTCGCTCGCTCCCTCATGGTTGTCTGCTCCAAGCTCGGCATGAACTTCGTGGCCTGCGGCCCCGAGGAGTGCATGCCCGCTGACGACGTCATCGAGGCCTGCAAGCCCATCGCCGAGGCTAACGGCTGCACCATCAAGCTGACCACCGACGTCAAGGACGGCGTCACCGGTGCCGACGTTATCTACACCGATGTGTGGGTCTCCATGGGCGAGCCCGACGAGGTCTGGGCCGAGCGCATCGCTCAGCTCACCCCGTATCGCGTTACCTCCGAGGTCATGGCTATGGCCAACCCGGGTGCCATCTTCCTGCACTGCCTGCCCAGCTTCCACGACACCAACACCACGATTGGCGCCGAGAAGTGCGAGCAGTTCGGCATCACCGAGCAGGAGGTCACCGACGAGGTCTTCGAGAGCCCCGCTTCCAAGGTCTTCGACGAGGCCGAGAACCGCATGCACACCATCAAGGCTGTCATGTACGCTACGCTCAAGTAAGAGCATCTAGCATCTCGCTCGGGGTGTATTGTTGAACACCCCGAGCGGCTTTATCTGGTAAAAATCTCGCATCGAGCGGCAGGCACGGCACGGAAGAGCCGCTTCGGGCGAGATCAGTAAATGATTTATGAAGGGGGGATGAGAACTATGACTGAGACCGCTAAGAAAAAGCGCGGTATGCCTTCATCGTTCACCATTCTTCTTGCTCTGCTGGCAATTGTTGCAGTTGTTACCGTTATCGTCTCCGGCACGTCCGGCGGCGCGGTTACTGCCGCCCGTCTGAGCGATTTCTGCACCGCCCCGATTAAGGGCTTCGCTGACGCTCTGCCCGTCTGCCTCTTCGTTATGATCCTGGGCGGCTTCCTCGGTATGATGACCGAGACCGGCGCTCTGGACAACGGCATCGCCGTCCTGGTGCAGAAGCTTAAGGGCAACGAGATCATGCTCATTCCCGTGCTGATGCTCATCTTCTCCCTCGGTGGTACCACCTATGGTATGTGCGAGGAGACCGTTCCCTTCTACGCCCTGCTCGCCGCTACCATGATGGCTGCCGGCTTCGACCCGATGGTCGGCGCCGCTACCGTCCTGCTCGGCGCTGGCTGCGGCTGCCTCGGCTCCACGGTTAACCCGTTCGCCGTCGGCGCTGCCGTCGACGCCCTGACCGGCGTTGACATTGCCGTGAACCAGTCCATCATCATCGGCCTCGGTGCCGTCCTGTGGCTTGTTACCACCGTCATGTCCATCGTCTTCGTGATGAACTATGCCAAGAAGGTCAAGGCTGACAAGGGTTCCACCATCCTCTCGATGCAGGAGCTCAAGGACGCCGAAGAGGCACATGGCAAGGCTGCTTCCGAGGTCCACAAGGAGGTCAAGCTCACCGGTCGTCAGAAGGGTGTTCTGATCGCCTTCGCCTTCACCTTCGTCGTCATGATCGTCGGCTTCATCCCGCTGGCCGACCTCAACGAGGGCGTCGCCAACTTCTTTGACGCTGGCGCTGTCTACGACGCCGACGGTAATGCCGTCGTCCAGGGCTGGTCTGCCCTGATCACCGGCCTGCCCATTGGCCAGTGGTACTTCGACGAGGCTTCCACCTGGTTCTTCCTCATGGCTATCCTGATTGGTATCATCGGTGGCCTGTCCGAGAAGCAGATCGTCAACACCTTCATCACCGGCGCTGCCGACATGATGTCCGTTGTTCTCGTCATCGCCCTCGCCCGTGGCATCTCCGTCCTCATGGCTAGCACCGGCCTCGACGTCTTCGTCCTCGACGCTGCCGCCAATGCCCTGGCTGGCCTGTCCGGCGTGATCTTCGCTCCCATGAGCTTCCTGGTTTACTTCGGCCTGTCCTTCCTGATCCCCTCGACCTCCGGTATGGCCACCGTCTCCATGCCCATCATGGGACCGCTGGCTGTTAAGCTCGGCTTCTCGCCCGAGGTCATGGTCATGATCTTCTCCGCCGCCATCGGTGTCGTGAACCTGTTCACCCCGACCTCCGGCGCCATCATGGGCGGTCTCGCCCTGGCCAAGATCGAGTGGACGACCTGGCTCAAGTTTGCCCTTAAGCTCATCGTCGCTCTCTCCGTCGTCTGCGCCATCATCCTGACCGTCGCCTGCGTGTTGCTCTAAGTAACCAACGGGTACCCCACGGAAACCTTGACGATCCTGTAAAGGATCATCTGGTCATCGTCTGTCCGGTGGGGTCAACCCACCGGTAGACTCCTACCTTTAGCCCCCTCCCGTTCCGTGCGCGGGAGGGGGCGCTCTTGTGTTCCGGCGTTTTACCAAACGCCGGAACCACTCGACGCTGCGCGCCGCCCAGGACGACAATTTGTCATTCAAAAGGCAAGGCATGACCAGAAGGTCTATGCCTTGCCTTTTTCATGCCAACTTGTGCGTCCTGGACGTCGCTCGCTGACTTATGCTCAACCTGCGACGTTTCTGTTGTTGGTGCAAAGGGGTCAGGTTACTTTGCACCAAAAAGGGGAAGTTGCGGTGGAATAGTTCCTGTTTGGCCGTCTTGAGGGGTTAAACGGGAACTATTTCACCGCAACTTATCGATGGCGTGTTTGGTTGGTGCCTGTTGATGGCCTGGGCTTCGGGAAGGGTCTGCTCCGTTATAATCGCCTAGAACATTAAATGGAAACGGGACGGGAGCCATACATGCGCCAGGGTTTCGACAACGCGAAGTATATCGAGCTGCAGGCCGCTCATATTAAGGAGCGCATCTCGCAGTTTGGCGGCAAGCTGTATTTGGAGTTTGGCGGCAAACTGTTTGACGACTATCACGCAAGCCGCGTGCTGCCGGGCTTTGAGCCGGACAGCAAGTTTCGCATGCTCAAGAGCATTGCCGACGACGTCGAGGTCATCATCGCCATTAACGCGAACCACATCGAGAAGAACAAGGCCCGTGGCGACCTCGGCATTACCTATGATGAGGACGTGTTGCGCCTGGTTGACCTGTTCCGCGGCAACGGCTTTGCCGTC
>CABSMN010000190.1 GCA_902478765.1 uncultured Collinsella sp. | reverse complement strand
CGAGATGCAGCGTAGTCTCGTGGGCTCGGAGATGTGTATAAGAGACAGTCTATCACCTTAACCTCACGTGGGCCCAAGGCGGCCTGCTCGGCGTCACGATCTTCTTTGTGCTTTCGGGCTATCTAATCACGCGCCTGCTGCTCAACGAAGTCGCCAAGACCGGACGCATCGACCTCAAGAGCTTCTGGATCCGCCGTATCCGCCGCCTGGTCCCCGCCGTGGTAACGGTAGTGTTCGTGACTTGCGCGCTGTGCACAATCTTTAACCACGTGATGCTCACCAAGATGCGCCCCGACATCCTGCCGTCGCTGCTGTTCTTTAACAACTGGTGGCAGATCGCCCAGGACGTCTCGTACTTCAATGCCCTGGGCGACCCCTCGCCGCTCACGCACTTTTGGTCGCTTGCCATCGAGGAGCAGTTCTACCTCATCTGGCCGCCGCTACTGTTTGCCATGGTATCCATGCATGTGAGCAAACCCAACACGCGCCGCGTGGTTCTGGGCCTTGCCGCGGTTTCCGCCATCGCCATGATGGTGCTCTACAACCCTGCCGCCGACCCCAGCCGTGTGTACTACGGCACTGACACCCGTGTGTTCTCGCTGCTGCTGGGCGCCTGGATGGCCTTTATCCCCGATCGCGACCTGGCGCCCGTGCGCCTCGCGCGTCGCCTGGGGCTCGACCGCCTCGTCGCCAAGCACGACAAGAATGCCGAGGACAAGCAGGGCACGAAGGCCGACAACGCAGCCGAAGCCGCCCCGGCCCAGCCGAGCGCGCTCGTGCGCTTTTGGTCCTCGCCCGCATCCATCGATGTGCTGGGCATCGTGGGCCTGGTTGGCCTTGCCGCCATGGTCGCGCTCACCAACGGCTACACCGCGTTCCAGTATCGCGGCGGCACGCTGCTGTGCTCTATCCTCACGCTCATGGTCATCGCAGCCTGCGTGCAGCCCCAGGGAATGGTTGCCCGCGCGCTATCCGCCGAGCCGCTCGTATGGGTTGGCAAGCGCTCGTACAGCATCTACCTGTGGCATTATCCGCTGCTGCTGCTCATGAACCCGGTCGCCAACATCAACGACACGCCCTGGTGGCAGTACATTTTGCAGGTGTTGCTGGTGGTAGCCGTCGCCGAATGTTCCTATCGCTTTATCGAGACGCCGTTTAGGAAGGGCGCCTTTGGGCGCACCGTCTCCGAGTTCCGCGATGGCACCACCACGCCTGCCAACTGGGTACGCGCGCATATTCCTGCGTGTGCCACTTGCGGCATCGTGCTCGTCATCGCACTGGGCGGTCTGGTCTTTGTGCCGGAAACCTCCGCGCTCAGCGGCGAAGGCGCCGAAGTCCTCAACAAGGAAGCTAAAAATGCTGCGCCCACGGACCAACAGGCAGCCGACGACACCGACAAGGACAACGATGGCTTCCCCGATGGTTCCTACGACCTGCTGATGATCGGTGACTCCGTGTCGCTACGTGCCGTGGACGCCTTTGATGGCGTGTTCCCGCACAGCCATATCGATGCCGAAAAGGGCCGCCAATTCGATGCGGGCCGTGCGACATTTGAGGGCTATATCCAGCAGAACCTTGCCGGCAAAATCGTGGTCTTTGCCCTAGGCACCAACGGCTTGGTGACCGATGACCAGATCGATGCCATCATGGCCGATGCGGGAGACAAGCGCATTGTCGTGTTTGTGAACACGCGCAGCCCGCAGCCGTGGGTTGGCTCGACCAACCAGGCCATCGCCAACGCCGCCGCGCGCTACAAGAACGTGCGCGTTATCGACTGGTACGGATACAGCGCCAACCGAAATGACCTGTTCGATGGCGACGGCACGCACCTGTCGACTACCGGCGTGACCGAATATCTCAACTTGATTCACGATGCCGTTAAGAAGGACCTGCCCGTGCACCCCGAGGACCACGTCAACGACCCGCAGCCGGCAGCGGTCAAGTCCGCCACCGACGCGCTCGTCAACGCACTCGCCTTCAAGCCGCACAAGCTGGGCGCCGACAAGTAATCCGGCAGCTAGGGACGTTCCTTTTATGCCGACACCCGGGGACGCTCCTGCGACAAGCGAAAGCCGCCCCTGGGCTGTCAATTCCAGTCCAGGGGCGGCTTCGTAACAACATGCCAAGGGGCTGTGGGCAAAAAAGGGCAAATATGAGTACTGTTACCATTTTAGTAACAGGCAAAACCGCCCAAAATGCCGTCCGAGCGACCCCTGTAAACTCCTAGAGCGGCCAACCTGACTGGTTCAATGCCTGTTTAGGTGAATTTTAATGAACATACTATTGATTATGTTCGTTATCTTTTTGGGCGTAAATGTTATTCGTTAGGCAACAGTACTCATATTTGGCATTTTTTGCCCACTGCCATATTACTAACCCCCTATAGCAAGCAAAAAACAGGCCGCAGCCCATTGCTGCGGCCTGCCCGAAGCCCCAAAAGGGACGTTAAGCGCTGTAACCCATCGCCTGCAGGACAAACATGACAACCGTCAGCACCGTGATCACGCCGATGGTCGCCCACGTGAGCACGTTCCATACGCGGCCGTTGCGGTTGGCACCCATAATGTGACGGTCGGCCGCGATAACCACCTGGAACACCAGAACCACAGGCAGTAGCACGCCGTTGATGACCTGCGAGGTCATCATGATCTGGAACAGATCGACACCGGGCATGAGCACCAGCACGGCCGAAATGCCAATAATGGCCGTAATGATACCGCGGTAGACCGGAGCCTCGTCCCAACTGCGATCGGCGCCGCGCTCCCAGCCAAATGCCTCGCAGATGGCGCTGGACGTAACACCCGGCAGGACGCAGGCGGCCAAGAAGCTCGCGGCGACCAGGCCCGAGGCGAACAGCACCGTGGACCACTGGCCCGCGATAGGTTCCAACGCACGGGCGGCGTCAGCGGCATCACTGATCTGAATACCCGCCGGGAACAGCACCGTACCGGTCGTGATGATAATGAAGCCGGCGATGATGTCAGCAGCGATCGAGCCGCTTACGGTATCGATGCGCTGCAGCACGATATCGTCCTCGCCCGCGTTCTTGTCGACCACGTTGTTCTGCGCCAGGAAGATCATCCACGGCGCGATGGTGGTACCAATCGTTGCGACCACGAGCGACACGTAGTTGGGATCGTTTTGAATGTTGGGCACGACCAAGTCGACCGCGACCTCACCCCAGTTGGGGCCAGCCATAAACGCAGCGACGATATAGGTCACGAACACGCAGCTCACCAGCAGCAAGATCTTCTCGATGCGCTGGAAGCTGCCCGACATGGTAAGCATCCACACCAACAGTGCCACGAGTGGCACCGAGATGCTCGCCGGAACGCCAAAGAGGGCAAGACCGCTCGCGATACCAGCGAACTCCGAGATGGTCACGGCCGTGTTGGCGATCAACAGTGCCGCCATGGCCAGCACGCTCTTACGCACGCCAAAGCGTTCGCGGATGAGCGACGCCAAGCCCTTACCCGTGACACAACCGCAGCGTGCCGCGGTCTCCTGCGTCACGATAAGCAGCACGGTCATGACGGGAAGCATCCAGAGCATCTTGTAGCCATAGCTGGCGCCCGCGCTGGAATACGTGGCGATGCCGCCGGCGTCATTGCCCGAAAGCGCCGCCAGCAGACCGGGACCCATAGCGC
>CABSMN010000189.1 GCA_902478765.1 uncultured Collinsella sp. | reverse complement strand
CCGAGGGACCCACCAGGGCGAGGGTGCTACCCGCGGAAACGCTAAAGCTCACATGATCGACGGCAGGCGCTTCGGCACCCTCGTAGGTAAAGCTTACATCCTCAAAGCGCACATCGCTGCCGATAGGGTGCTTGGGCTGGGCAGGCACGGAGAGCTGCTTGGAATCCATAACGCTTCGGATGCGCGCCAGCGAATCGGCACTCATCTGAGACGCCTCGCCCACAAACATGAGCTTGGTCATGGCCGTCGGCACCACGGCCGAAAAGATCGCGTAAAACGTGAAGTTGACCATAAAGTGCGCGAAGTCCGTCTCGCCCGGCGCCAACAGCAACGCCACGGGCAAAAGAAATGCCACGAGGCCATTGAGCGCGGTAAGGTTGAGCACCTGCGGGCCTCGGCAGAACGTGCCCGCATAGCTTTGCGCCATGTCGGCGTATTCGGCGATCGCATCGTGAAACGCCTTAAAGGAGTAGACCGTCTGCTGGAAGACCTTGACCACGGGGATGCCGCGTACGTATTCGGTGCCGGTCTTGTTCATCTTGACCAGCGCGCCCATGTAAGCCTTCATAAACTCGGCGCCCTTGCCGCTCATCATGGTGGCCATGGCGCAAAACGAAACGGCCACCGAAATGAGGCATGCCGCGCCCAAGCGCCAATCGAGGGCGAAAAGCAGCACGAGCAAGCCCACGACCATGGCGGCGGCGCCTGCGATATCGGGCAGCATGTGTGCGAGCAAAGTCTCTGTGGAAGCGGCGCATCCGTCTACGATACGGCGCAGCTCACCGGTGGCGTGTGTGTTAAAGTAGCCAAGCGGCAGCTTAAGCAGGTGCTCGCTCGTAGTCTTGCGAATATTGGACGCGCAGCGAAACGCAGACAGGTGCGTGCACATGAGCCCCACGAAATAGACCACGATGCTTGCCAGCGCAAACCCCACGGCCCACCAGCCATACGTCGCGATGCCGCAGGCTTCGCTCCAGTTAGGTGCCACGGCGATCAGATCGCGCGCGACAAGCCAAATGCACACGTACGGGCCAAAGCTCAGCAGCTGCGAGAGCGCCGAGAGGGCCATGCCCAAATACGTTAGGAATTTACGTTCACCGGCATATGCAAGCAGCTCGCCGATGCCGCCACCTTCCTTTTTTGATCCCTTTGCCATGAGATTCCTTTCTAACGGCTTGAGAGTTAACCGTAAGAAACTTATCATGGGCGTGTTAGCCAAGGCACACAATTGGGCCAGACGTGGACGTTTTCGCAAATGAAGGGGACGCTTTTGAAAATGCGGCGGGCGGCAACCGATATAACCGAGCTCTACGCACCGCAGTTTGAGCAGTTTGGCTTGGAGTTCTCCGGCAAGGGCGCCGTCTTTACCGGTGAGGTGGCAAACGATCGGGCGCACGGACGCGCATGGATCATGCCCCTCTCCCCCACCTGCATCGTCATGGAGCATTTCATTACCCCGATGCACAACATGCACCTAGCCGAATACACGCCCGAACCGTACGCGTGCGTGAGCGAGGTCAGCGCGCCCACGCTCATGTGTATGCCCGAAGCCGGCATAACGCCTGCGAACCTCAAGCCGCTGCGCGGGCCGTGGCCGAACAGCGCAGTCTGCAGCTTTATCCAAGATAGCTGCGGCGAGGAGCTAAGCCCGCTGTTTGCAGGGCAACTCTATCACTCACGCTCGGTGCTCTTTTTGCCCGGGTATTTTGACGAGCTGGAGCATTGCTATCCTGCCGAGTTCGCGGGGGTCTTTGAGGCGTTTGCCGAGTCATGGCACGAGGAGGCAGCGTCTGCCATCTGCCACACACTACGCCGAATCAACGAGGACCGCGCTCGCGCCGTAGGCGGGCATGTCTATATGCGGGGCATTGTAGAGGCTATGGTCGCGGAGCTCGCCTGTTCGCGCGCGGCCCACAAGCAGGCGCAGCAGGCGGCAGACACACGCGCCAGCGCGACCATTGCCGAAGAAGCAACGGCGATGATTGAGTGCGAGCTCGACAAAGGCAGACGTGTGGGTATCAACGAGGTGGCCGAGAGGCTCTACACAAGCCGCTCCAAGCTATGCGCCACCTTTAAGGCCCAAACTGGCGAGTCCCTGGGCGCCTACATTCGCAGACGCCGTATGGAGCGAGCACAGGACCTTTTGGCCGATAGCTCGCTCACGATAGCGCAGGTCGCAGAGCGTCTAGGCTACCCTCAGCAGGCCGCCTTCGCCCAAGCCTTCAAGCAACACACCGGCACCACCCCCACCGCTTGGCGCTCCCAACATATATAAAGAATGAGGGCGCCAACGGCGCCCTCATTCACCAAATTCCATTCAACCCCACCTGACCCGAACGGCCGAGTCGTAGCAGAACCCGGGAGCCCCGGCTGGGCGGGTGCTTCCTCAAAATGAGTTCCCTTCAAAACAATGGGCGCGCCAACGGCGCGCCCATTCACTCTATTCAATTCAGCCCGCCTGACCCGAACGGCCGAGTCGTCTGGCCGGGGAAGCCCCGAGTCGCCGGGGTGTTTGCTCCAAATGAGTTCCGCATGCAAAGAAGGCCACTAAATGTGGCCTTCGTCTTGCATAGGACTGTTTGAAATTTGGAGGAAATACCCCGGCGACTCGGGGCTTCCCCGGCCTCGCAGCTACGAGAGCGACGTTCTCAGCAACTCGTTGAAGAGCTTCGGGTTGCCCTTGCCGCGGCTCGCCTTCATACACTGGCCCACCAAAAAGCCGATGACCTTCTGGTTGCCGTCACGATACTGCTGCGCCTGATCGGCACAGTTTGCCAGCACCTCGTCCACGATCGGCTGCAGCGCGCCGGCATCGCTCACCTGACGCATACCACGCTCGTCGACGATCTTGTTGGGGTCGTCGCCGGTCTGGGCCATGGCCTCAAAGACCTCGTGCGCCTGGTTGGAGCTGATGGCATCAGTCGCCAGCAGCTTGGCCAGCGCCGCCACCTGTGCCGGCGCGATGCCGGACTCGGCGAGCGACACGCCTGCGCCCTTAAGGTAGGCGATCATCTCGTTGACCAGCAGGTTTGCGACCGTCTGCGCCTCCTTGCCAGCCATACCGGCAGCGGCGGCCTCAAAGAACTCGGCAAACTCGGGGTCGCCGGCGATCTGCTCGGCGTCGGCGGCCTTAATGCCAAAGTCGGCCTCAAAGCGGGCACGCTTGACATCGGGCAGCTCGGGGATCTCGCCACAGCAGCGGTCGATGAACTCGTCGTCCAGGTCGAACGGCGCCAAGTCGGGATCGGGGAACAGGCGATAGTCGTCGGCCGTCTCCTTCACGCGCATGACCACGGTGCGTTTGCGGCTGGGCTCCCAGTGGCGGGTCTCCTGATAGATGATGCCGCCCTCCTCGAGCACCTCGGCCTGGCGGCAGATCTCGTAGGCAAGACCGTCGTGCAGGCTCTTGAACGAGTTGAGGTTCTTGAGCTCGGTCTTGGTGCCCAGCTTGGTCTCGCCGCGGCGACGCAGTGACACGTTGCCGTCGCAGCGCATGGAGCCCTTCTCCATGGAGCAGTCGGAAATGCCCAGCGTCACAAAGATGCGGCGGAGCTTCTCCATAAACAGGCGCGCTTCCTCGGGCGTACGCAGGTCGGGCTCAGTCACGAGCTCAATCAAAGGCGTGCCGCAGCGGTTGTAGTCGACGAGCGAC
>CABSMN010000188.1 GCA_902478765.1 uncultured Collinsella sp. | reverse complement strand
GTCCTTAAAGTCGTAATTGCGACCGGTGCGCACGCGGCCTTCGGCATCTACGGCGACAAAAGCGCTGCAGGCAAACTGGGGCGCCTGGACATGTACCGGCACACCGGGCAGCACCTGTGCCACCACGGCATCGATGTAGGCCTGGTCGTCGCGCACGCCAGCGGCGATGATGCGATCAAGATCGTAGTCGTAGGCGATGTCGATTGCGTACAGGTCATAGCCATCCTCGTAGCCGGTCAAGCGTTTGAGCGACGCGGCGGACTTGATTTGCTTGTGATAAACGATACCGGTGGCAGCGGCAAGGCCGACGGCGACTCCCGCGACACCGCAGGCGATGGCAATGTTACGTGGCTTCATGACGGCTCCTCTCGTCCTGTTAGCGTAATTGTCGCAAAAGGTGCACGGGCATGATGGCTCAACTTGGCGAGCGGCGCGGGATTAAACACGGAATGAAGAGTGCGGCGCTGGCGCGGCGGGGTATGCTGGAAGGGACCATCAACCCAGCGAAAGGGGAGAGCATGACGGATCAGGAAACGCCCGAGCGCGTGCACGTGACGGCTGATGATATCGAGGCCGCCAACGACCTTATCGACTTTATCGAGGCGTGCCCCAGCATGTTCCATACGGCGGCGACCATTATGGCCGAGCTCGACGAGGCGGGCTTTACCTACCTGCCCGAGAACGCGGCGTGGGACATCGAGCCGGGCGGTCGCTATTACACGCAGCGCAACACCTCGAGCGTTATCGCCTTTAAGGTGGGCGAGGACCTGGCCGCGACGTGGGGCGAGGATGGCGTTGCCGGCGACTATCATTTTCAGCTCACGGCGTCGCACAGCGATTCGCCGACGTTTAAGGTCAAGGCCGTGCCCGAGCTCGACGGCGCGGGCGAGACGCTGCGCCTGAACACCGAGGCTTACGGCGGCATGATCGACTACACCTGGTTCGATCGCCCGCTGGCGCTCGCTGGCCGCGTGCTGGTGCGCGAGGGCGACCGTATCGAGAGCCGCCTGCTTGCCACCGAGCGCGAGGTCGCTATCATTCCGAGTCTTGCTATCCATATGAACCGCGGCGTTAACGAGGGCTTTGCGCCCAACCGCGCCATTGATCTGTGCCCGCTCATCAGCGCCGGTGATCTTAAGCAGGGAGATTTTGACGCCCTGATCGCCGACGAGCTGGACGTCGAGCCCGATCAGGTTTTGGGCCGCGATCTGTTCCTGGTCAATCGTCAGGATGCGCGCATTTGGGGCTGGGCCGACGAGTTTATCTCGACGCCCAAGCTCGACGACCTGGCCTGCGCCTACACCTCGCTGCAGGCATTTTTGGGTGCCGAGAACGCGCATGACGTCTCGGTCTTCTGCTGCTTTGATAACGAGGAGGTTGGCTCCGAGACCAAGCAGGGCGCCATGTCGACGTTCTTGGCCGATGCACTGCGCCGCATTAACGGATCGCTGGGCTTTGACGACGAGTCGTACCATCGCGCGCTTGCCGCCTCGATGCTCGTGAGCTGCGACAATGCACATGCCGTGCACCCCAACCACGCCGAGAAGTGCGACGCTCGCAATCAGGTTGTGCTCAACGGCGGCATCGTCATCAAGGAAGCCGCCAACCAGCACTACTGCACCGATGCCTTTAGCCGCGCGGTGTTCCAGGCCATCTGCGATGACGCCGACGTGCCCACGCAGGCCTTCGCCAACAAGAGCGATATGGCCGGCGGCTCCACGCTCGGTAACCTGTCCAATATGCAGGCGAGCATGCATGCCGTGGACGTGGGCCTGCCGCAGCTGGCCATGCACTCGAGCTACGAGACCGGCGGCGTACGCGACGTCATGTACGCCATCCGCGCCCTCACCGCCTTCTACGAGCGAAACCTAACCATCAACGGAGCCGAAAGCGTGGAGCTCTAAAACCTGCCAAAAAGGGACAGGTTCATTTTGGCAGGTTTTATCTGGGCGAATGCAAAGGGTGAAACCGAACTAGATCGGTGGTACGTGGCCGCCGAGGTGCAGCGTGCCTCGGCGGTTTTTTGTGTACAGAGTACGGCTAATGCTAATAAATACTATACATGCTTTACGTATCTACCATAGAGTTTTATGATAATTTTAAAGTATTAAGGAGGGGTCATGACCACAACAGCCGCTCAGATCAACGTGCGTCTCGATGCCGATCTCAAAAGGAGTGGGGACGCCGCTCTCTCCAGGGCCGGTATGACGCCGAGCCAAGCGGTGCGAGCGCTCTGGCAGCTTGCAACGTCGCTGGCCGATCGCCCCGGTGCGCTCGAGGATATCCTGCTGCCCAGTCGTGCCCGGGCGGAACAGCGCGAGCGCGAAAAGGCCGCCAAACGTAAGCTCGAGCTCATGGATCAGGGGTCGAAGCTGTTCGCTGCCGCTTGCCGTGAGTCAGGAATCGATATGGTCAAGGCTCAGCCATCGGACGACGAAGAGCTCAAACGGAACGCCTATGCTGATCGCTATGGCGAGGAGATGAGCTGGCTCTATGAGTGAGAATCCTAAGCGCATCTTGGTTGACACCAACGTCTGGCTTGATTATTTCATCCCTTCACGACGCGGTCGTTCGGCGGCAATTGAGTTTTTGCGTGATGCGTGTACGGCTCAGGCTGAGCTGATGTATGCGGCGACATCGTCCAAAGACCTGTTCTATTTGATTTCGAGTGAACATAAGGCGTGGTATCGGCGAGAGCACGGTTCGCTGTCTCAAGATGCCGCTTCGGCGGCGACATCACTCGCATGGGATTGTCTTGATGTGTTGTCGCAACTTGCTACGCCCGTGCCCTGCGACCTGAGCGACATATGGATGGCGAGTAAGCAGCGTGAGCTCCATAGCGATTACGAAGACGATTTAATCATCGCGGCAGCGATGCGCGCAAAGACAGACCTTCTGGTCACCAACGATGTCAAGCTCTGCTCACACGCACCAGTCGCCGCAATGAGCGTAGAAGACGCAAAGAATTACTTAGCAACGCTCTAACAATTTGAAGACCCCACAGGTCGAACAAAAGTCAGCGAATGTCCCCAGGCAGGGCCGCGCCAGCCAGTCCCTATAGGTTGAACAAAAGTCAGCGAGAGCCCGTCTGGGCGAGCAAGGTGCCTTGAAAGAGGAGGGCATTGGCCTTCTGGCCATGCCCGACGATTGAAAGGCAGATTGCCGTCCAGACGGGGTCGCAGCGTCGAGTGGTCCGCCGTTCGTTAGAACGGCGGAACAAGATTAGTGTTCGATCCAGCAGCGAAGGGTCTCGCCGGCCTGCAGATGACGCAGATTCTCCGCGGCGATGTCGACCACGTTATTGAGCGTGGCGGCTAGGTGGAACCAGCCGGAGACGTGCGGCGTGATGAGCATGTTAGGCGCATCCCACAGTGGGCTTGTCTCGGGTAGCGGCTCGGGGTCGGTGACGTCGACCGCGGCGCCGGCGAGACGTCCCGACTCCAGAGCGGCAACCAAGTCGTCGGCAACCACAAGATCGCCGCGGCCGCCGTTGGCAAAGAAGGCGCCCGGTTTCATCGCGGCGAAGAACTCGGCGTTTGCCAGGCCGCGGGTCTCGGGTGTGCTCGGCATAAAGGATGCGACGACGTCGGCTTCGGCCAAGCGCTCAGACAGGGCATCCATGCCGTCCATGTCCTCAAACACAATGGGGTAGACGCTGTCTCTTATA
>CABSMN010000187.1 GCA_902478765.1 uncultured Collinsella sp. | reverse complement strand
ACCGAGATCTACACTTCTAGCTTCGTCGGCAGCGTCAGATGTGTTTAAGAGACAGGTCCCCGAACTGCACGAGGCGGGCCTCATCGAGGGTAACGTCGAGTACGGCGAGGACTGGATCGATGCACTCGCTGCCATCGTCAAGCCGCGCACCAAGATGCCGGCCGACGCCGTGACCGTCGCTGCCCCCATCTTTGCCACGGCCGAGACGCTCGAGTATGACGAGAAATCCGTCAACAAGGGCCTGGCCAAGGAGGGCCTTGGCGCCATTCTGGATGCCGCCAAGGCCGCGCTCGAGGGTGTTACCGAGTGGACAGCCGCGAACATCGACGCTGCGCTTGAGCCGCTGCCCGAGCAGATGGACCTTAAGAAGCGCGTGGTGTTCCAGGCCGTGCGCGTCGCCGTCTGCGGCAACATGGTGAGCCCTCCGCTGGGCGAGACCATGGCGCTCGTTGGCCGCGACGACTGCCTGGCGCGTATCGATCGCGCCCGCACGATGGCGCTGTAATCGCTGCGCAAACGTATGTATCCGAGCCCCGTTCACCCCGAGCGGGGCTCTTGTTTCTGTAGACGTTTGGGATAGGAGGTGCTGGGGCCATGGCCGAGCAACTTTCGCTGTTTGGTTCGCCGGAACCGGAGGAGACTCCGGCGGCGCCGGCATCCGCTGCTGTCCCGGCCAAGCCCAAGCCTGCACCTGAGCCCATCGCTGCCTACGCGAGCGTGGTTCTCGACATCCCCACCCGTGCGCTGTCCGTACCGTTTGCTTACGGCATCCCCGAGTCCCTTGCCAACGAGGCCCAGGTCGGATCGACGGTCCTGGTCCACTTTGGCAACCGTGCCGCCGCAGGCTACATCGTCGATATTGCGCCCGAGCTGGGCGATCTGCAAGGAAATAACGCCCTTGACCCTTCGCGCATCAAGCCTGTCGAGGCCATCCTCAGCAAACCGCTCTTTACCGCCGAGGCAGCCCGCATCGCGCGTTGGATGAGCCGCGAGTACGTCGCGACGCTTTCCGAGTGCCTGCGCCTGTTTTTGCCTCCGGGTGGCAGCCCGCGCGTGGTCAAGGGCGATGACGGCGCATGGTCGGTTGAGCGTCCCGCCGTCAAGCCTATTCAAAACCGCTGGGTCATGCTCACGCCCGAGGGCTTTGACTATACGCCGCCCAAGACCGCCGTTCGCCAGCGCCAGCTCATCGAGGCGCTCCAATGCGGCCCGGTCACGACGCGCGATCTCAACCTGCTCTACAACAGCATGTCGGCGACCATCAAGGCGCTCGAAAAGCGCGGCGTCGTGGTGGTGGAGGAGCGCCGCGCCTGGCGCGGCTGCAGCGAGCAGACTACGCTGTCCTCCGCGAGCGGCAAAGCGCCGGTCGCACTTACGAACGGCCAGCAGCAGGCGCTCGCGCAGATTGAGCGCGCCCGCCTTGACGCCCATGGCGACGTGGTCCTTGTCGATGGCGTCACCGGATCCGGTAAAACCGAGGTCTACCTCTCCGCTATCGAGCGCGTGCTCGCGGCCGGCCGCTCGGCCTGCGTGCTTGTGCCCGAGATTTCGCTGACGGCCCAGACCGTCGGCCGCTTCCGCTCGCGTTTTGGCGAGACGGTAGCCGTGTTCCATTCGCGCCTTTCGGCCGGCGAGCGCCTGGACCAGTGGGATATGGTCGCTAGCGGTGCCGCGCGCGTGGTCGTCGGCGCCCGCTCGGCGCTCTTTTGCCCGCTCAGCGACTTGGGCCTCATCATCATCGACGAGGAGCACGAGACCAGTTACAAGCAGGGCTCCAGCCCGCGCTACCATGCGCGCGAAGTGGCGGCCGAGATGGCGCGGCGCTACCGCTGCCCGCTCGTGTTGGGCTCGGCCACGCCTTCTGCCGAAGCGCTCGACCGCTGCCGCCGTGGCACGTATAACGGTGCCACCTGGACGCGCGTCGAGATGCCCGAGCGCCCGGGACACGCCGTGCTGCCGACAGTCCGCATTGCCGACCTGCGCCGCGAGTTCTCGCACGGTAGCCGCTCTATGTTCTCAAAACCGCTGATGGAGGGCCTGGAGCGTGTGGTCGAGCGCCGCGAGAAGGCCGTGCTGCTGCATAACCGCCGTGGCTTTGCGCCGTTTCTGATGTGCCGCGAATGCGGCTGCGTGCCCACCTGCAACCACTGCTCCACCGCGCTTACGTATCACGAGCGCACGCACACGCTGCAGTGCCACACCTGCGGATCGTCTTGGCGCGTGCAGCCCTATCCGGCGGCTACGAGCCGTTGCCCCAAATGTGGCAGTCGCTATCTGGCAAAAATGGGTCTGGGCACTCAGCAGATCGAGGACGCGCTGCACCAGATGCTTCCCGAGGATGTCGCCATTATTCGCATGGATGCCGATTCCACGCGCGGCAAGGACGCACACAAAAAGCTGCTCGAGCAGTTCGATGCCGCCGATTGCGCGGTGCTGCTGGGCACCCAAATGATCGCAAAGGGCCTCGACTTTCCCGAGGTCACGCTCGTGGGCGTGGTCAATGCCGACTTCGCCCTCAAGCTGCCGGACTTCCGCGCAGGGGAGCGCGCCTACGATCTGCTGGAGCAAGTCGCCGGCCGTGCCGGTCGTGGCGATCGCCCTGGCGAGGTCATCATCCAGACCTATCTGCCCGAGGACCCGGTCATTCGCGCCGTCGCCGAGCACGACCGATCGATCTTTACCGACTACGACCTGGACCAGCGCCGCGACGCGCTCTATCCGCCGTTTGTGCGTCTGGTCAACATCTTGGTGTGGTCGGCGAACCCGGACGACGCGCGGGACTACATCGGGCGCATCGCGAAGCTCCTCATGCGCCGCTGGCATGCCGCCGCGCCCGACTTTTTGCGGGCGGGGAGCGCCGTGCCCCAGGTACTGGGCCCGGCTTCGTGTGTAATCGAGAGAGCCAAGGACCGTTACCGCTTCCATCTGCTTGTAAAGTCGCCGGTAGGGTACCATGTCTCTGATGAAATTGACGCCTGCCTCAAAGAGGTGGGCTCCGTGCGCGGCGTGAGCGTGAGTGTTGACGTCGACGCCTATGATTTGATGTAACAACCCGAAAGGATGGCCATGGAAGCCAACGGAATCGTACTGTCGCCCGACCCTCGTCTGCGCCAGGAGTGCGCCGTCATCGAGGAGATCACCCCGGCGATCGAGGCGCTTGCCGAGAAGATGAAGAAGATGATGTTCGAAAACGGCGGTTGCGGCCTGGCTGCCCCGCAGATCGGCGAGCTCATCCAGCTCGTTACCATCGACTGCGACTATAGCGATAAGAACGACTACGACCCGTATGTGCTCATCAATCCCGTCATTGTTGAGCAGAGCGACCACCTGGTGCCGTTTAGCGAGGGCTGCCTGTCTATTCCGGGCATTAGCTGCGAGATTGAGCGTCCCGATCATGTCGTCGTCGAGGCGTACGACCTGGATGCCAATCTGATTCGCTATGAGGCCACGGGCGACCTGTTTTGCGTGTGCCTGCAGCACGAGATCGATCACCTGCATGGCAACACCATGTTCGAGCGACTGAAGCCGATGCAGAGGATCAAAGCAGTCAAGGAGTACCAGGACGCCCTGGCCCGCGGCGCTCGACCGGGCGAGACGGAGTAGGTTTGTCCGTCCCCGGGGCGCCCGCCTATATCTGTCTCTTATACACATCTGACGCTGCCGACGAAGCTAGAAGTGTA
>CABSMN010000186.1 GCA_902478765.1 uncultured Collinsella sp. | reverse complement strand
CGTCGGCAGCGTCAGATGTGTATAAGAGACAGGTGCAGAAGGTGCTCTTCTCGCTGGTCAACTTTGCCTTCTCGCTGGTCGCCGTCGCCATCGTCATGCTGTGGTTCCGCGTTATGCCTTCTTGGCACCTGATTCTGCTGCCGGTTTGCCTGCTGCTGCTTATGTGCTTCTGCATGGGCCTGGGCATGATGCTCTCTGCCCTTACGGTCTTCTTCCGCGACGTTATGCATCTGTGGAGCGTCGTCATTACGGCGTGGACTTACATTACGCCCATCTTCTGGACGACTGACTATATTGCGCAAATGCCGCATCTCGTACGTATCTTGATGTATGCGAACCCCATGTTCAACTACCTGCAGTTTATGCGCGATATCTTCCTGTTCCAGACTACGCCCTCGCTTATGACGTTTGGTATGTGCGTTGCCTGGGCGGTTCTTGCGCTTATTATTGGCTATACCGTGTTCCATAAGTCCGAGCGCAAGTTCATCCTCTACATCTAAGGAGTGCTGTGATGACTGAATCTGTTGTTGATTACAGCGAGCAGCCTCTGGCTGTGGAGGTCGACGACGTCACCATGATCTTTAACATGGCGTCCGAGTCGCTGACCAACCTCAAGGAGTACTTCATTAAGCTTGCCAAGCATGAGTTGTTCTTTGAGGAGTTTAGGGCGCTTAAGCATATCTCGTTTGATATTCATCGTGGCGAGGTCGTGGGTCTGGTCGGCACCAATGGCTCCGGCAAGTCTACGATGCTCAAGATTATCGCTGGCGTGCTTGAGCCAAGCGAGGGCAGCGTTAAGGTGCACGGTAACATCGCGCCGCTGATTGAGCTTGGTGCTGGTTTTGACCCCGAGCTGACCGCCCGGGAGAACATCTATCTGAACGGCGCCCTGCTTGGCTATACCAAGGAGTTCATCGATGCCAACTTTGACGGCATTATCGAATTCGCTGAGCTGCAGAACTTTGTCGATATGCCGCTTAAGAACTTCTCCTCGGGCATGGTGGCGCGTATCGCCTTTGCAATCGCGACGATTACCGAGCCCGATATTCTGATCGTTGACGAGACGTTGTCCGTCGGTGATGTGTTCTTCCAGCAGAAGTGCGAGGACCGTATCCAGCACTTTATCCAGAGCGGCGACGTGACGGTTCTGTTCGTTTCGCACTCTATGGAGCAGGTTGAGCGCATCTGCCAGCGTGCCGTTTGGATTGAGAAGGGTGACCTTCGCATGGACGGCCCGGTTGATGAGGTCTGCAAGGCGTATCGCGAGCAGTTCAACTAGGTTATAATTACTTGCGCCTGACAGGCTTGCGCTTGCTTGGGCGTGCGGCTATTTGCTCCATTAGCTCAGTTGGATAGAGCAGGGGACTTCTAATCCCAAGGTCGACGGTTCGAATCCGCCATGGAGCACCATCGTTTATTAAGCCCAGACCGCTTGGTGGTCTGGGCTTTTTCACATGCCGGTGTTCTTTGTTCTTGCCGGGTATACGTTTAGGCCGAAGCCGTGGCGTGAGCTGCTATTGTGCTGCTGATGTGGATTGGTTATACGGCGCGCCAAAGGGGGCTGGAGCCGAGCGTGAGCAAGCCTCTGCTTATGACGCTGCCAGCATCGTGGTTCTTCGCGTCAATCGTACGCTGTGCCTGCGATATTGGATTGGCGTACGTGATCAAGAAGGCGTAACAAAAGCGGGGAGGACCAACTTGGCCCTCCCCGCTGTATCTAGTCTGCCTTCAGGCACTCGGGCAAGACGTTTGCAACTGCATTCATCGCCTGCGGCCTCAGGTACTGCTCATTGAGCTTTACCTTTCTGTAGGCGTAGCGAGTGTCTGCCGAGTATTTGATCAACACATCGGTGAAGAACCGCTCCCAGCTCAGGTAGTCGCGGCTTTCGATATAGCTTGAGGGATCCTCGAGGATTTTTAAGATATCGTTACTGGGAATGAGGCCAGATTGCAGGAGTGTCCACTCGAATGATTCGGGGAGGAACAAGCGTACGTTCTTGTAAACGCGCTGTCCGAGCACCTTTTCGATGTAGGGACCAAATGCTGCTCCGTCTCCAATAGCAAGGATGTTTTGCTCGGGACATTCGTGAATCGTACGTTTTAGATTCGCAACGCCGGTGGCGGTATAGCAGGGGATCCCGAGTCGGTTGCAAAGAGCGTCGTAGAATTGATAGCCAGATTTGCTATCCTCGACAACTACGGCGTCGGGTACCTCGAATCCAACATTTAGATCCTGATACAGCATACTTGCCGTGTGGTCATATAGCGGCTTGGTCACCGAGTAGAAGCGCCTGTCGCTCTTGCGGCCATTGATTGTTTTACTTGTCGTGTTGACTAGCTTCAGGATCTCATCAACGCTGTAGGGGAGCTCGTTGGCATCGCGACGAGATATCAGAACAAAATAGTTGGACGAGCCGTTGACGGCTTTGGCGAAGTCCTTTGAGTAGATAAACTCGTTACCCTCATCTAGAAAGACGATTGAATCTTCGATGATCGATAGCTCGCGCTCCCAGCGTCTGCCGGAAAGCGTTTCGCAAGGCACATCGCAACTGAGTGCAACGCCGCTTTCCGGTCCTCGGTCGTTGTAGTCGCGAATCATCGAGATGAGCGTCGTTTTACCCGTGCCGCTGTTGCCGCGTATAAAGGAAATATTGCGCTTAAACGTGAGTGTGTATTTGACCTTTGCACGCTCTACGACAACGGTATGCGTTCCCTTCATTACTCATCAACATCCAAAAAGTCATTCGTGGCGCCGACAAACTCCTGCATGTTTCTGACGATGCGGCCATCGTTTTCAATGCGGATTTCAAAGCTCTTCCAGGGGAATTTCATGATGTGGTATAAGGTCACCATCACATCCTGCTCTTTGCCGATCTTGAGTAGCCAGCGGGCACAGTTGTCTCCGCAGGTGGATGCGTTGAACACCATATTTGGGAGATTGCGCACCAGCAGCAGCGTCTTAACGCCGCCGGACAGTTCGAGTGGGGTGATCGAGCCCAGCTGTTTGCTTACGATGTTGTGGGGACCGATGAGCTCTGATCCGTCCACGCTTTTAATAATCTGTGCGGCCATAGGGTCTTCGAACCATGAGTCCAAGTATGAGTTCCTAAAATAGGTTTCGGTATCGTAGATGGAACCGGGGTAATCCCCCAGATGGATGCTTAACATGCGCGTCTCCAGACGTTGTGTGACTGCAATGATTATATGCCAGTAATAAAGTGCCGCCAGTAGCGAGGTTGCTGCTGGCGGCACTGGCATTATTAGCGTGTGAATCGCGTTGATGGATTTGCTCGCGAGGCTACTTTTCGAGACGTTCCCTCAGCAGCTCCAGCGCGTGGGCGTAGCCTTGCAGGCCCTCGCCGGTGATGGTGGCGAAGCAGGCTAGGCGGGCGTAGCTCACCTGGCGGAAGTCTTCGCGCGTCTCTACGGCGCTGATGTGCACCTCGACGGCAGGGATGGCAACGGCCTTGAGGGCGTCGAGGATCGCCACGCTCGTATGCGTGTAGGCAGCCGGGTTGATGACGATGCCGTCGACCTTGCCGTAGGCCTCCTGGATCTTGTCGACGATGTTGCCCTCGTGGTTGGACTGGAAGACCTCGACCTCGTCGAAGCCCTGTGCGGCGCCCGCTTCCTGGCAGATCTGCACTAAGCAGTCGTAGTTGTCGCTGCCATAGATGCCCGGCTCGCGAA
>CABSMN010000185.1 GCA_902478765.1 uncultured Collinsella sp. | reverse complement strand
TGCGACCGGCAGCGTTTAAGCGGGGAATGAGCGAGAATGACAGGCCATCCGCCGTAATGCTCGAAAGGTCCGCCTTGGCGAGCGCGGCAAGCGCGATATAGCCCGGGCGAGCGGTTACGCGCATCTGCTGGATGCCCTCGGCAACCAGCGCGCGATTCTCGGGCGTGAGCGGCATCATGTCGGACACGGTGCCCAGCGCCGCGACCTCGATTAGCGAACGCCAATACGACGGCTTGCCCAGACGTTCGCCCAGGACTTGCACCAACTTGAGTGCCACGCCGGCACCGGCAAGCTCACGCGAAGGACCATCGTCCTCGAGCTTAGGGTCGGTCAGGGGTACGCCCTGCGGCACCTGATCGGAGGGCTCGTGATGGTCCGTGACCACCAAATCGATCCCCAGGCTCTTCAGATAGGAAACCTCTTCCTTGGCGGCAATGCCGTTATCGACGGTCACGATCAGCTGGGGGCGAGCGAGCTCGTTAACGCGGTCGAGCGCCGCGCGCGAAAGACCGTAGCCCTCATCAAAGCGATGCGGAATAAACGGCGTGACATCGGCGCCAAACGTGCGCAGCGCCTCGGTCAACAGGCAGGTCGACGTAATACCGTCAACGTCAAAATCGCCAAAGACTGCAATGTGCTCGTGGTTGCGAATAGCACGCTCGACGCGGTCGGCAACGACCGACATGCCCGGGATAATGAGTGGGTCGGCCCAGTCGCGATCGAGCGAAGGCGTCAAAAACAATTGGCCCTCTTTGATTGAGCCAATGCCGTGCGCGACCATAATGCGCGCCACCAGCCCGGGAATGCCCAGACCAGCCGAAAGCTCCTTTTCGAGCTCGGGGTTTTGCTGAGCGACCGCCCAGCGATGCGTCGTCTTAAGCGATGACATAGGCACCCACCCCCGATAGGGGCAGGTCGCCGCGATACCTCTCACGGTTCATAGCGATGAGTCCTCTGTGTATGCCCGCTTCGGCAGGCAGATCTGTTGAACGGATTTATTATACCGTGCAGCGCGGACGCACAACATCCAGCACGCCGTGGTTTCGATAAACGAGGGCGGTAATAGCCTCGAAATAATCGAGCGTTTCAGCCACACGGACGCATGCGAGCGTCTAGCATATCCATTCAAAACGGATTCACGAGCAAAGGGAGTCACAAGAGCATATGAAGCAATGGGTTGGACTGGGCAAATTTCTCGCAGGAAATATGCAGGTCATCGTTCCGATTTGCGTGGCGCTCGGCGTGCTCTTTCCTCAGCAGATCGGCGTTCTCAAGCCCATCGTTCCCACCCTGTTTGCCTTTATGACGTTCCAAGGCGCGCTCAGCAACACCTTCCACCAGGTGGCTGAGGTGTTCCACCGTCCCCTGCATCTGATTTTGGCGTTATTTGTCTCGGCGGCGCTTATTCCCATCGCGGCCTATGCCATGGGATCGTTGTTCTTTGGTTCCAACCCCAACCTTGTCTGCGGCATCGTGCTCGAGTACAGCGTACCCGTGGCAGTCACTGCCTTTATGTGGATCAGCATGTTCGGCGGCAACGGCCCGCTCGCGCTCACCATCATCCTGACGTCCTCGGTTATATCGCCCGTGACGATTCCGCTCACGCTCAAGCTCCTGTTGGGCGCCACCGTCGCAATCGATGTTCCGAGCATGATGCAGAACATGGCCTTTATGATTGCCATCCCCGCCGTGCTCGGCATCGTGATCAACGAGCTCACGCGCGGCTGGGGACACGAGAAACTCTCCCCCGCGCTCTCGCCCGCCTGCAAATTTATGATGATGGGCGTCATCGCGTCCAACTCCACCGCCATGAGCGAGTACGTGCTACACATGAACGCGGTGCGCCTGGAAGTCGCCCTCTTTATTCTGGTGTTCGCCATCAGCGGTTTTGTCGTGGGCATTCTGGTCGCCCGCGCGCTGCATCTGCCATATAGCGAAACGACCACCATGTGCTTTACCTGCGGCATGCGCAATATCTCTTCGGGCGCCGTCATCGCCACGCAATACTTTCCGGGCGAAGTTGTGTTTCCCGTCATGTGTGGAACGTTGTTTCAGCAGGTGCTCGCCTCGCTTATCGGGCACTTCTTTGAGCGTCTGACCGGCGAGGAGCGCGCCGCCCAGCGCAAGCGCGTCGAGGCCGGCCGCGATGCAATGGCGCGCTAAACCGTCCGCAGTGTGCGGGCGCTCACTTTACGATGTGAGCGCCTCCAGATGTGCGCGGAGTCGCTCCGCATCGACATCGAGCGTGGTCTCAGCATTGACCTGAGCCAGCCGATACCCGACAAAGTAGGGCGAAACCACCCAACGCGGCAGCGCCTTGGCAATGGTCCGACCGTCCATGTGGTAGAAGAACAAGTTGTACGACTCTGCGCGACCACCATGGTGCTCGTTCAGGATATAGCGCAGAGCTACCTGAATCGCATCGGCGAAGAGGTCCGTCTCGGCTTGGTCTCTCGTGTCATCGCTGGCGGCGATTCCCTGCGGGGCTGAAACGTTGACCTCAAAGAACCCCATGATCGGTTCAGTTGAGATGTCGACCGAGATTCTCCCCTGTTGCCAGACACTGATGCCTTCAAAGTTGGCTGAGGTCAGCGCCGCATAGCCGTCCTCCTGTTCCAGGCCAACAATCTGCATGTGTGGATGGACGAGGCTGCCGCCCGAAAGTGGGCCTTTGTTCTTGTACATGAGCACACTGCGGTACTGTTGGGAATCGATCATCTGCTGCCAACAGCCCAGGGCAAACCGCATCACATGATGCAGCTCATCCGGTTCATAGGTCACCAGGTCGGCGTCGTGATTGGCAGACTCGATCAATACGGTCTGACGTGTGGCCCGCAAGGTCTTGAACTTATTCTCGAGCCAGATACAGTCACCATCGCGCTGGATGATGTTGGCAAGTCCCTCCGTGTCGCAAAAGGGGCACGCGGTGCCAGGGCGACGATTATCGTCGGGCTTGCCGCTCGCCTGCTGGACGTCAAATACCAGCGCCACGGGTTATACCCCCAGCGGCACGATCTTGGTGCCATGGAGCTCGGAGACACCTAGCGCCGCCGCGACCGCGTCGCGATTTGCCGTAGTGATGCCGCCGCCGGGAAGGATGGTCAAACGATCGCCCGCATACTCGATTAAACGAGCCAGGTGATCGAAATTATCCTCGATCGACGTACCGGCCGCACCGCCATGTGTGAGGATGCGCGTAACGCCGCAGTCGGCAAGTGTATCAATCGCATCGAGCTGAGCCTCGGGCGAGAGCTGGTCAAATGACATGTGGAAGGTGATGTCGATGGGATCACGCTTACATTCCTCGGTCGCGCAGCCCGCAGCCATCACGAGGGCGCCAAGCGTAAGTTCGTCGAGCGCCCATCCGCCAGCGCAGGGTTTGCAGCAGCCAAAGACCAAGCCGTCAACGCCCGCACTCACGGCAAGGCCCAAGTCCATCTCCATCATGCGCAGCTCATCCTGGTTGTAGTGAAAGTCGCCGCCACGCGGACGGATCATGCACATCACCCGTGCATCGTGTTCGTGGGCATAGTTGGTCGTAGCGCTGATAACGCCGGCCGAGGGCGTGGTACCACCGACGGCAAGGTTATCGCACAGCTCGATGCGCCTTGCACCGGCCTCGATAGCCGCCGGCACCCGCTCAAAGTTCTCGGCACAAAACTCGTACAGCATAGATAGACCCCCAAAGACAG
>CABSMN010000184.1 GCA_902478765.1 uncultured Collinsella sp. | reverse complement strand
GGTGAGCGCGGCACCCGTCAACGGGTCCCAACGCAACGGTGTATGGTCGAGCGGGCCCACGCCCAAGGCTTGAGCGCCACCGGCTTCGACGCCAAACGAACGTCCGCCGGGGGCAGCCGACGTAAAGATGCACGCCGGATGCAGATAGGGCGTCGTCTCCAAGCGCACGCGGTCGCGGCCCAAATCGCTCACGAGTTCGACGATCTCGCCGTCGGCGATGCCCATGTGCGCAGCAACATCGGCATTCATCTGCACGGCATCCAGGTCCGATCCAGCCTCGGCGGCACCTTGGGCCGCAAGCCTTCGCGCGGTGTGCGACTCAAAGGGACGGTTACCGCTAATGAGGCGAAACATCCCCGGGCCAGGCTCCACCATGGGAGCGATCCAGTTGGGCACACGACCCAGACCGGCTCGTTCCCATACGTCGCTTGCCAGCGCAATTTTGCCGCCATCCAAGGGAATCGCCGGCTCGCCCGTACGCGACGGCAGCGCAACACCTGTGTCGGCCCAGCCGCGCTCCTTGAGCTCGTCCAGATTGATCCCAAAAGGCGCCACCTGGGCAGCCGTCAGATCGTCAGACGTAAACTGGAAGTACTCGCCCGCGCCGCACGCCTGCGCCAGACCGGCAAAAATCTCCCGACCGGGACGTGTGTCGTCATGCTGCACAGGCAGTACGGCGTTGCGGTAGAACGCCCGCGAATCGTTGGCGCCCACGACCGTGCCCACACCGCGGTCGGCTTCCAGATACGTCACGTCGGGCAGCACGAAGTCAGAAGCACGCGCCGTCTCGGACCAGCGAATATCAATCGTCACGAGCAAGTCGAGCTGCTGCAAAATACCCAACCAAGCTTGTGCATTACCATAGCCCGCACCGGGGTTACTGGCATAGACGATGAGCCCACGCAAATCGCCGGCAAGAATCGACTGACCGATGGTCGTACACAGGCCGCGCACCGGATCGACCAGTGGATAGCGCTCGGATCCCAGCTTGGACATGCGCGACACCGGCGGCGTCGCAAAGCGTGCGGGATCAAGGTCGCCCAGCGCAAGCGGTGTGGGTGGATTGAGCGCGCCGCCCACATGTCCAATACAGCCCAGCAGCACATCGACCAAGCAGATAGCGCGCGCGGTCTGGGTGCTATTGGCATACGCGATGCCAATGCCGCCATGAAAGCCGGCGTCCACCACGGCAGCAGGCGCGGCCGCAGCTAGATCGCGCGCCGTGGCGGCGATCTCTGCGGCCGGCACGTCGCACATCGACTCGGCCCACTCGGGCGTCCAAGCACGGGCCGCCTGCGCCAGCTCGTCAAAACCCGTGGTATAGCGGGTCACGAACTCGTGGTCATACAGGTCCTCGGCAATCAAGACATGCGCAATACCCAACAGCAGCGCCAAGTCGCAGCCCGGGCGCACGCGCAACCAGCGGTCGGCAAGTGCAGCCGAGCCGCTGCGCCGGGGGTCAACCACGATAATCTTCGCCCCACGGCGACGGGCATCGTTGAGCGCGTCAACGGCCCCCATCGTCGACGAATCGACAATGGAACGCCCCAGGTACATAATGCAATCGGTATGCGCCAGGTCGGAGGCGGGACTGTAGCCCAGGCTGTGCTCCCAGCCGGTAAGTCGGCTTACCTCGCAGGCACCGTCGGCACCGTACACGTTGGGCGAACCCAGCGCGTGCATAAGACGATAGCCCCAGTAGCGGTCGAACGAGGGCACGCCGAGCGTCATGCCCAGCGCACGGGGCCCGCGCTCGTCAACAATCCCCAAAAGACACTCGGCAATCTGGGCAAACGCCTCATCCCAGGAAATCGCATCAAACCCCGAGCCATCAGCTCGGCGGCGCATGGGATGCAAAATCCGATCGCGCTCATCAAACGGCATGGACAGGCGATGCCGCCCGCGGGCGCACAGGGCACGCGCCGCGCATGGATGCCCCGGCACCGGCAACTCGGCCACCACACGACCGTCCTCAACGCGTGCCGCAAAGGCGCAATCGGCATAGCATCCCCCGCATGTGGTCACCACGGCGCGACCGTCACGCTTCACAGCAGATGCCATCTCGATTACCCCTTTCACCAGCCAAACAGAACAGGCCAACAGCCCGGCAACGAGCCCCAGACCAAAAAAGCCTCCCGCACGGCAACGCCCCGCGGGAGGCCCGACGTCAAACAGACGGTACCTTACGCCTCGGACTTCTTGGCGTAGATAAACCAGTAGCCGAGCGCAACCAGAACCGCGCCGCCCACAATGTTACCCAGCGTGGCGGCGGACAGGTTAAACGCAATGCCCGCGACGTTGAGCGCATCGGCGCCGGCGACGTCGGCGCCATAGCCGCACGCGTGCATCACGGCACCCATGGGCAAAAAGTACATATTGGCAACGCAGTGCTCAAAACCGCAGGCCACAAAGGCAGCGATCGGCAGCAGAATGCCCACAACCTTATCGACCACGGTCTTGCCGGCGGTACCAATCCACACGGCCAGGCACACAAAGATGTTGCACAGGATGCCACGGAAGAAGATCGTCACCCAGTCGATCGTCACCTTGCCGGCGGCGACGCTCACCATGGAATTGGCGACCGCCTCGCCGTTGAGCTTGTAAATGCCGGCCATGTACACCAAAAAGACGATGAACAGAGCGCCGACAAAATTGCCGACCCACACGACGACCCAGGCCTTGAGCATCTGAGCCAGGGTGATCTTTTTGCTCTTGAGCGCGCAGACCATAAGAGAATTGCCGGTGAACAGCTCGGCGCCGCACACCAGCACCAGCACCAGGCCCAGGCAAAAGCACAGACCGCCCACGACGCGCTGAGCGCCCCAGCCGAGCGTGCTATCGCTCAAGAACACCGTAAAGAACAGGCCGCCGAAGGCGATGAACGCGCCAGCGAACATTGCCAACAGAAAGGCCTTTGCGACCGGCAGGTTGGCCTTGGTCACGCCGGCGGCCTCGGTCTTGGCCTCGATCGCAGCGGGCGCCAGGCAATCGGGAGCGGGGTACTCCACCTTGGAATCTGCCATGTCAATCACTTCTTTCCTAATCAGCAGAGACAAGCGCTCCTATTGCTCTTGCCCCAAGCGGACAAAGTGGGAAAAGTCGTTGGCGGCCACGGCGTCGTACACGGCGTCGACGGCGTCAAAGACTTCCGGGGACATGGGGTTGTAGAACTCCGTGTCGCCCGGCTGAATCCCGACGAAGACGATATCATCGCACGATTGCTCGATTTCCTCGATCAGAATCGACAAAGGAAGCGAATGCGTGGTGAACATCGACTTGCGGGCCACATCGCGCTTGTCGAGCAAACGGATGGACCCGACGGGCAGCGCCATGTCGGCAGCATCGACCAAGACCAGACGCGGCGGACGCTCGCGCTTGACCTCGATGATGTCGTCCTCGGGTGTCTGACCGCCATCGATGGTGTACCAGCCGGCAAGCGGCGCGTCCTCCATCTTTTTGGAGAGCACAGGGCCGGCGGCATCGTCGGCACGCAGCACGCTTCCCGCCGTGAGCACAATGCCCGCAAACGGGGCGCCGTTCACACGTCCATCCACAACGCGACCCATTACTGCAACCTCCCCGTCAGATACACGCCCGACACATCGCGCACGCGCTCCACCAGATCGCGAAACTTCATTAAGAACGCGACCTGCTGGGCATGCAGGCCAAAGTCGTCGTCGAACACCGAGATGCCGGCCTTGGCCGACCCGCGAAAACCGCGC
>CABSMN010000183.1 GCA_902478765.1 uncultured Collinsella sp. | reverse complement strand
CGACCACTATGGGCAGGCCCTCGAGGGGAAGCGGGGCCTGGCCGACGCGGACATCGCCGAGGCCGCGCGCGCAAATCTCGCGCTGCTCGACTCGCTCGGAGGGGCGTGATGGGCGCCGTCGCGGAGGGCAGCCCCTCGATCAGGGCGCAGGCGAACCTCTCCGCGCTCGGGCTGCACGAGATGGCGGCGTCCCTGCCCGACTACGTGAGGATGGTCGCCGCGGGCGAGCGGGGCTTCGCCTCCGCCCTCGAGGAGATGACGCGCGTCGAGGTCGCCGCCCGGGAGGTCAGGATCACCAACCAGCGCATACGGTCGTCGGGGTTCCCCTACGTCAAGGGGCTGGCGGACTTCGACTGGGACTTCCAGCCGTCGGTCCCGCGCGCCGAGATCGAGGAGCTCGCGACCCTGAGGTTCGTCGAGCGGGCCGAGAACGTCCTGTTCGTGGGGAGCCCCGGCGTGGGCAAGACGCACCTCGCCGTCGCGCTGGGCATCGAGGCGGTCAAGGCGGGGCGCGAGGTCAGGTTCGTGGACTGCGCCCGGCTCGTCGAGGACCTGGAGGACGCCTCGTCGCGCGGCATCCTCAAGAAGAGGCTCAAGTACTACGCCCACTCGAGGCTGCTGATCATCGACGAGCTCGGCTACCTCGACGTCGGCAGCGCGGGCGCGGACCTGCTGTTCCAGCTGATATCGACGCGCTACGAGCAGCGCTCGACGATCATCACCACCAACGTGGGGATCAGCGGCTGGGGCAGGGTGTTCGGGGACGACGTGGCGGCGAGCGCGATCGCGGACAGGGTGTGCCACCACTGCCACCTGGTCAAGATAACCGGCAGGTCCTACAGGCTGAAGGACCTGCCGAGGGACGGGCCCGTCAAGTCGTGACCGGAATCGGTGAAAAAGCGTTAGCGCAACCGGTGAAACCGCCTTTGCGCGAACGGCGCGCCTGTTTAGCGAAACTGGTGAAAAATAGATTGACGCTAACACGGGGCGGCCGAAGGACCTCGCCAAGGGCCAGGCCCCGGACCGGGGCGCCCGGAGGCATGCCGCCAAGGGCGTGCGGAGGCTGGTCGAGAGGCGGGAGGCGCTGCTCGCGCGCGGGGTCCACGGCAGCAAGGCGAACGTCGCCACGGCGCGCGAGCTCGCCTGCTGGGTGTGGGCGGTCGGCCTCATGGCCGAGGAGGCGTAGGGGGCGGTCCCCCGCACATAAGCCAGTCACCCCGGAAGCGGTTCGATCCGAAGCCGTTGAGGCGAACCTCAGGTCCCTTTTCTGCGAGCGCCCAGGGCGCCACACGCGTGCACAGACTGTCGGTTCGACGTAGAAGCCTCAGCCGTAGCAACGGATTGCCCAGCGAGAGATCGCCACGGGCGGATATTAAACTGCAAAGACGAGCGTCGGTAAGACACGCCGAGGTCGCCGCGGACGGGTTGATATAGGGAGAGGGCCTGACCCCATATCGTTGGGGCCAGGCCCGATTTTGCCTCTTGACAATGTCCTGCTCATATTAAAAGGAACGTCCCTAAGTGCCGACAGTTAGGGACGTTCCTTTTGTGCCGGCATTCGGGGACACTCCTTGCGGATTTGCGAGCAGTTTGCGCGTTTGTCGACGTAAGGATGTTCATTTGTCGACTTCTTGGGCTGTGGTCACCTGTTGTTTCTGTGGTGGCTGCAGGCATCTGGCTCAAAAGGGCGGGTTGGCCGTCTATGTTTGCCTGCGGTTTTGTTGCGGTGCGCATTTTCGGTCAAGCTCTTCGTCAAGTGTTTGGTCAGCATCTGGTTTGCAGTCGGAGGCCTATTTTGCCCGCGCTGGTCGTGGCTGTCCACCCTCCTCGTAAGCTCAAATTGAGGTCCATCAGTTTGAGGAGGATGCCATGACTGACCACGCTTTTGACCGAGCAGAGCTGGCTGAAGCCGTCGGCAACGATATTGCCGACATGGCTCACTTTTGGATGCTGCGGAAGTTTCAATTCCTGGAGCCGGCACGCGAACAGTTCGAGATTATCGTCGACCCGTGGCTCAGCTATTGCGAGGAACCTTCTCAAAACGAAATCATGGCCTACAACATGGCGTTTACCGATTGGCTGCTCTTCGAGCGCCCCTATCGCCATGGCAAAACGCTGCTCGAGCTATATGTTGACGAGCCGCCGGCATCGCTTTCGCCTGCCTCGCTCAAGCGGCTCGAGCGGGTACGCGACACGCAGTATTTCTCGCGCTTTGGCATTTTGGACAAGAATCCTGCGTCCGGCATGGTCGTGCTGAAGGACACGCGCACCGATCATCGCTTTGATGTCTACGACCCGCATATCGTGCAGAAGGAGCATTGGAACGACGGCGCGATTGCGGTGCGCCTCGCCTGCGTCGACGATGTCTGGCTTACGGCGGGACAGCTCTACCTGTATGACATCGCGCGCCTGAACGACACGGCGGTCGACGGACCGGGTGCGGTGCATCCCGAGGATCTGCAGGACGGCTTTGACACCTCGTGCATCAGCTTCTTCTTGCGTCTGGTCCGCGACATCATGGGCGCCCAGGGGCGGTACGTAAAGTCCCTCAACATCTACGAACAGGAGTGGGAGTAGGGGATGGGTAGTTGTCGCCTGCCCTGCCTTTTGCCTTTTTGTCTCAATCTGTAACATCTACAGGCCAAAAATCGGTTTTCCTGTTACAGGTCGAGACAAAGAGGTGCAATGCTGCCCGAATGTCTCGATCTGTAACGTTTGGCGGTCGCTTGTGCCCGTAACTGTTACAGGTCGAGACGTTTGTCGGCGGAGGCAACGGTGACGATGGTCCATTTGTCCGATGTGGTGGTGATGGAAGTGCCTAATACCGTTCTCAAACACAAACATACGACTCGTAACACGTTGGCGCGGAATAGGATGCTTGCCAGGCTCACGGAGGCGGCTGAACAAGGCGTGCTGCTTGTGACACACGACAATGCCGAGCTCATGTGGCTACGGCGTCATGTGGGAACCGATGATATTGCGGAGCCCGAGCCGTATTTGTTCTGTTTTCAACATGATTGGGATGCGCTGACGCCGACGGAGCGAGCGCTGCGGGCCATCAAAGGGCTTGCGGAGTTTCATCCCGATTGGGCGTTTTGGGGCTATGACGCGGCGCTTTTGTGGGGTCTGGAGGTGCCGAATGATCTGCTTGGGCCACGATACCTTGTTAAGACAGGTTGCTCGGTGCCACTGAGTGCAGGATGTCGGCTGTTGCGTCCGCAGGCGGCGGGCGCACTTGAACAAGTCGACGGCGTGCAGGTGACGTCGTTTTGGCGCACGGTGGAGGATTGCTTGCTGCGTGCGCCGTTCTCCTACGGGTTGGCGATTGCCGATTCTGCATTGAGGGCAAGGGGCGTATCGCGCGATGACCTGTGCGAGTGTCTCCGCTCCGATTGCGAGGGCAGGCGCGGGTATCGCAGGGCGCAAGTGATTGCGTCATATGCGGACGGCTTGTCCGAAAACGGCGGCGAGTCTCGCTTTCGGGCGTTCTTTATTGCATACGGTTTTCCGGTGCCAGAGTTGCAGGTGGAGTTTCGCGACCCGCTTGATCAGAGCCAAGTGTTTCGCGTCGACTATTTTTGGCGGCTCGAGGACGGGACATGTGTCATCGGCGAGCTCGACGGAAAGGGGAAGTACACCTTGCAGAACAGCGAGGGTCGGGAGTCGGTCGACCCATTCGTGGCAGAGCGTCAGCGGGAATCTCATCTGACAATGCTCGGGCATA
>CABSMN010000182.1 GCA_902478765.1 uncultured Collinsella sp. | reverse complement strand
AGATGTGTATAAGAGACAGGGCAGGAATCGTTAATGGCCGAGGCTCTAGAGGTAACGCCCGCCGAGTTGGACGCGTTTGCGGACCGACTCGGCGAGGTCGAGTCATATCTCCATTTGGACGAGAAGCGCACTCGCGTAACAGAGCTCGAGGCCAAAAGCGTCGCCCCGGGTTTTTGGGATGACGCCGATGCCGCTCGCGCCACGATGGAGGAGATTGCGCGCGCTAAGGAGGATATCGCCGCCGTGGATACCGCGCGCGGTGAGCTTTCCGATGCTCGCGCCGCGTTGGAGCTTGCCGAGGAAATGGGCGATGACCCCGATGCCGCTGCGCTGCGTGGGGAGGCTGCCGCCACGGCGGAGCGCCTATCCCGCGCCATCGACGAGCTTGAGCTTGCGAGCTGGTTTACCGGCGAGTTCGATCACGGCGACGCGATTGTGACCATCAAGCCCGGACAGGGTGGCCTGGAGGCCCAGGACTGGACCTTCATGCTCTTTAAGATGTACATGAAGTACTGCCAGCGCCGCGGTTGGAAAGTCACCATCAACGATTGCCCCGCGGCAGAGGTCATCGGCATCGATCGCGCGACCTTTACCGTCGAAGGCAAGGATGCCTTTGGCATGCTTCGTGCCGAGGCCGGAGTTCACCGCCTGGTGCGCATTAGCCCCACCGACGACAAGAAGCGCCGCCAGACTACGTTTGCCGGCGTCGAGGTCATTCCGGTGCTGCCCGACGATATCGATATCGAGATTAATCCCGATGACATTCGCGTCGACGTGTACCACGCAAGCGGTCCGGGCGGCCAGGGTGTCAACACCACCGACTCTGCCGTGCGCGTGACACATTTTCCCAGCGGTATCGTGGTCACGTGTCAAAACGAGCGCAGCCAGATTCAAAACAAGGCCGCGTGCATGCAGATCCTCAAGGCGCGTCTGTACGAGATTGAGCTCGAAAAGCGCGCCGAGGCCCTGGATGAGATTCGCGGACCCAAGACCACAATTGGTTTTGGCAACCAGATTCGCAGCTACGTGCTCTACCCGTACCAGATGGTTAAGGACCTGCGCACGGGCGTGGAGACCAGCAACGTCGAGGCGGTTCTTGACGACGGCGACCTGGATCCGTTTGTGATTGGCTATCACCGTTGGGCTACCGGCAACGCTGACGCGGAGACCCCGTCTGCCTAGACCGCTCGGTTTATGTGGGGATGGATTAAAACCCTCCGAGCAGGGTGGTTTTGCATCCAGAACAAACCCTGCGCAGGGGTGGTATTTGTTGGGCGAATCGGTAGAATCGAATACAAGAAGAAGTTCAAAGCGCATCCGATGGGGTGCGTTTTTTTGAGGGAGGCAGCATGGCATATCGTCTGGACATCAAGCGCATTCTTTCGATGAACTTCTTTCACGATCTGCCCCAGATCATGTTGGGGTGTGCCTTGGCCGCCATCGCGACCGACCTGTTTTTGATTCCCAACGGTCTTGCAGCCGGTGGCGTTACGGGCCTTGCGACGATTATCCAGGCGATCGGCGCAGCGCGAGGCGTGTCGCTTCCCGTCGGTATCCAGACCATCGTGATGAATGCCTTGCTGCTGCTGGTCGTTATGCGTGAGGGCGGCATGTTCTATGTGGTGCAGACGGCGACGGGCTTTGTGCTGCTGGGCTTCTTTACCGACCTGTTCGCTCCGTTTGTGGCGCCTCTGGCACATGCTGACCTGATGCTTCCCGCTATGTGGGGCGGCATTATCACGGGCATCGGTTACGGCATGGTATTGCGCGCCGGCGCCAACACCGGCGGCTCGGACACGATTGGCCAAATCATCTCGCGTAACACCTCGCTGCCGGTGGGCTCGACCGTCATGGCAATCGACGTTGCCGTGTGTGCGGCATCGGCTCCGGTCTTTTCGCTCGAAAATGCTCTGTATGCAGGACTTTCGATGGTGATCAGCGGCTATGTGATCGATGCCGTGGTCGATGGCGGCAATAAGCGTCGTATGGTCCTCATCATCTCGGACAATTTCCCCGATATCGCGGCCGACATCATGTATGGTCTGGGCCGCGGCTGCACCAAATTAAAGGCGACCGGTATGTATTCGGGCGTCGAGAAGCCGGTGATCATGGTGATCGTTAGCCGTCGAGAGCTCAACACCCTCAAAACGATCGTGCGCGAGCGCGATCCTCACGCCATTGTGACGGTCGCCGACGTTACGGAAGCCTTCGGTGAGGGATTCAAGGACATTAACGCGTAGGCTGAATTTCGGTTTGCGGATCATTTTTGTGCCGGGGCGAGAGGTAGCCACCGCATCCAAAAGACGTTCACATTGATAAACCGTTTCATCAGCGGTTCTGCCTGCTAAATTGTTCAAATAATGATAAAAACTCTGGTAAAGCCTTCAGTTTCCAGCATAATGAATGACGTACGTGCATTGCGGCTGTGTTGGGATTACCTTCGGTGCCGTGCGCATTTTGTCTAATGAGGATGAAAGGAAGGCACAATGAGCGACGAAGAGCTCAAAAAGGTTGCCAACGAGGTAAGGAAGGGCATCGTCACCGGCGTGCACGCTGCCAAGTCCGGCCATCCGGGCGGTTCGCTCGGCGCCGCTGACATCATGACCTATCTGTACTTTGAGGAAATGAACGTCGACCCGGCCGATCCCCGCAAGGCCGATCGCGACCGTTTTGTGCTCTCCAAGGGCCATTGCGCTCCGGGCCTGTATGCCGTGCTCGCCGAGCGCGGGTTCTTCCCCAAGGAGGACCTCGAGACGCTGCGCCATATCGGCAGCCACCTGCAGGGTCACCCCAACATGAACGACACCCCGGGCGTCGACATGTCCACCGGCTCGCTCGGCCAGGGCATCTCCGCCGCCGTGGGCATGGCCGTTGCCGCCAAGCACTGGGGCGATACTTACCGCACGTACGCCTTGCTGGGCGATGGCGAGAGCGAGGAGGGCCAGGTCTGGGAGGCCGCCATGTTCGCCGGCAACCAGCAGCTCGACAATCTCTGCGTGATCGTCGACCACAACGGCCTGCAGATCGACGGCCCCGTCGAGGAAGTCAACGACCCCATGCCGCTGGCAGACAAGTTCCGCGCCTTTAAGTTCCACGTGGTGGAGCTTGCCGACGGCAACGACTTCGACCAGATCCGCGCCGCCTTTGCCGAGGCTCGCGCCACCAAGGGGCAGCCGACTGCCATTATTGCCGAGACCACAAAGGGCAAGGGCGTCTCCTTTATGGAGAACCAGGTGGGTTGGCACGGCAAGGCCCCCAATGATGAACAGTTTGAGCAGGCCATGGCAGAGCTCACGGCCGCCGGAGAGGAGCTCTAGGATGGCAGACGTCAAGAAAATCGCCACGCGCGTAAGCTACGGCGAGGCCCTCGTCGAGCTCGCCAACGAGCACGATGACTTTGTGGTCCTCGACGCCGACCTGGCCGCCGCCACGCAGACCGGTAAGTTTAAGGCCGCCTGCCCCGACCGTTTCTTCGATGTGGGTATCGCCGAGAGCAACCTGATGGGTGTTGCCGCCGGTATCGCAACCACCGGTCGCGTTGCCTTCGCGAGCACCTTTGCCATGTTCGCCGCCGGCCGCGCCTTTGAGCAGGTCCGTAACTCCATCGGCTACCCGCACCTCAACGTTAAGATCGGTGCCACGCACGCCGGTATCTCGGTGGGCGAGGACGGTGCTACGCCTGTCTCTTATACACATCTCCGAGCCCACGAGACTACGCTGCATCT
>CABSMN010000181.1 GCA_902478765.1 uncultured Collinsella sp. | reverse complement strand
GAGATGCAGCGTAGTCTCGTGGGCTCGGAGATGTGTATAAGAGACAGCACCAGGAACAGCGCGCCCTTAAGCTGCGCGGGAATATCTACGCGCGTGACCGGGATGCCCTTGGTCTGGGCCAGCTGCTCGATGAGCGTCGCCGTGCCGCACAGGCACTCGTCCGCCGGCGCCACAAAGGCGAGCTCGCCGTTGTTGACGGCGGCGAGCAGCTCGGGCGCCACGCCGGTTTCGTCGGCCTCGGAGCGGGCCTCGGCGGAGCGGGCACGCAGCGCCTTGGCCGACGTATCGGCGAGCGGCTCGTACTCCCCCACTGTCATGGCGGCGTTGCCGTTGATGTCGATCACCAGCATGAGCACACCGTCGTGTGCGGTGTAATCGCCCTCGGCAAGCGACCACTCAACGTGCTGCTTGGCCCAGCTGAGCATGTTATGGCTAAGCGGCTCGCCCTGCACCAGGCGCTCGGACAGCGCGCGAATGTGACGGTTGAGCATGGGTACCTTTTTGTTTGACATGCGCCAGCGACAGATGAGCGCAGGCTTGTCGAGCGTAAACTTCTCGACCGCCTCCTGATTAGCGCAAAAGTCCTCGTACGCACGCTGATCCTCGGCATTGCCAAACAGCTCGGCATCATCAATCTGGGGCATGGTTGTACCTTTCGTGTTAGTCATTCCGTCCTCTTATACCAAAAAGACGGCCCTCCAAACGGAGCAGCCGTCTTTTGCAAAGATTATTTTGTCCCAGGGCGGAACTTAGTGGCGGAAATGCCTAGCGCCGGTAAAGACCATTGCGATGCCATGCTCATTGCAGGCCTGGATGCTCTCGTCATCGCGCTTGGAGCCGCCGGGCTGGATGATGCAGGTCACGCCATGCGCGGCGAGCACGTCGACATTGTCGCGGAACGGGAAGAACGCGTCGCTTGCACAGGCAAAGCCGCCCTTCTCCACGCCCTCGCGCTCGCAGAAGTCCTCAGCACGCTCGCAGGCCAGCAACGCGGAATCCACGCGGTTGGGCTGGCCGGGGCCCATGCCAATGCCGGCCTTGCCCTTGGAGACCAAGATGGCGTTGGACTTGACGCCCTTGCAGACCTTCCAGGCAAACTCGAGCTCGGCCATCTCGGCGTCGGTGGGCTTGCGGTCGGTGGGGAACGTAAAGGTCGCGGGATCCTCGGTCACGTGGTCGACCTCCTGCACCAGCATGCCGCCGTCGATGGAGCGCAGCTCCACTTGGGCACCGTGGTCCACGCCGCCGGTAGCCAGCACGCGCAGGTTGGGGCGCTTGGCCATGCGCTCGAGCGCCTCATCGGTGTAGCCCGGGGCGATGATGACCTCGACGAACTGCTTGTTCTGGTCGGCGAAGTGCTCAACCAGCTCAAAGGGAACCTCGCGGTTGCAGGCGATGATGCCGCCGAAGGCGCTCTTGGGATCGCAGGCGAAAGCGCGGTCGTAGGCGGCCGTGATGTCCTCGGCAACGGCGGAACCGCAGGGGTTCTGATGCTTGAGGATCACGCAGGCCGGCTCGTCGAACTCGCGGACCAGGTTCCAAGCGGCGTCGGCATCCAGATAGTTGTTGTAGCTGAGCGGCTTGCCCTGGATCTGCTCGGAGCCCACGAGCGGGAACTGCGAGCTCGCGGTGTTCTCGCAGCCCTCGGCAAAACGATAGACCGTGGCCTTCTGCTGTGGGTTCTCGCCATAGCGCAGGTCGTCGACCTTTTCCAGCGAAATCTCGAGCTTGGCAGAGGTGTCCGCCACGTCGCTTGCCTGGGCGGCAAGCCAACGGGAGATAGCCGTATCGTAGGCGGCGGTAGTCTGGTAGACCTTCACCTGCAGGCGACGACGGGTGGCAAGCGTGGTGCAGCCGCCGGTCTCGCGCATCTCGGCAAGGACAGCGTCGTAGTCGGCCGGGTCAGAGATGACGGTAACGCTCGCAGCGTTCTTAGCGGCGGAGCGCAGCATGGAGGGACCGCCAATGTCGATGTGCTCGATGGCGTCCGCAAAGGTGACCTCGGGGTTGGCGACGGTCTTCTCGAACTCGTACAGGTTGACGACGACCAAGTCGATCAGCTTAATGCCGTGCTGAGCGGCCTCCTGCATGTGCTGTTCGGAATCGCGGCGGGCCAGCAGCGCGCCGTGAACCTTGGGGTGCAGGGTCTTAACGCGGCCGTCCATCATCTCGGGATAGCCCGTGAACTCCTCGATGGGGGTTACGGGAACGCCCGCGTCCTCGATGGCACGAGCCGTGCCGCCCGTAGAGATGATCTCGACGCCAAAGTCATCGACCAGCGTCCGTGCGAAATCGACGACACCCGTTTTATCGGTAACCGAGATCAACGCGCGTGCGATCTTCACATCAGATCCCATGCAGTCCTCCTGTCTGGTACGCCGCCGTGCTCTGTGAGTCGGTGATACGTCGATCTGCAGCGCTCGCGCAGCGGCATTGAAAATACTGATTCAATGTAGCGCATCGAGCGCATCGATGCACCCCGCAACGGGCGCATGTGCAGAAAAAGTTTGCGCGCGGAGGGGATGGGCACGGTGAGTTCATGGAACACAGGGGCACCATAATTAGATGCCAATAGCGTGGTAGAACTGTGCTCGATATGCATCCGCAAAAGAAAGAGGCACCATGGTCTCGCGGGTTCTCTACCGACCGTTTGATACCGAAGACTTCGACGCCATCGCGCTGATTCTGCAGCAGCTTTGGCATAACAATTCGGATAACGATGAGTACAACCGCCTTGAGGCCGCGTGCGACCTCGCCTATTGCCTTTCGTCATCGACGTTTTCGCAGGTTGCCGTAATCGACGGTCAGGCGCGTGGCATTTCGCTCGCGCGTGCGGGACAGAGCTCCGGCGCCACCGTTAAGGAACATTGGATGGATACCGAACGCGCGCTGCTATCGCAGATGCGTGAGCTGGAGCCTGATGCCTGCGCCGAGTATCTCTCGTTTGTGCGTGCAACCATCCGAACCAACAACCGCCTGCTCGAGAGCAGCCCGTTGCCGCACGACAACGAAGTCACGCTGCTCGCCGTCGATCCCGATGTCCACGGCCTGGGTGTAGGCTCAGTGTTGCTCGATGCCGCGGTCTCGTACCTGTCCTCGCGCGGGGCGACAAGGGCGCACCTGTACACCGACTCCAACTGCTCGTGGAAGTTCTACGAGTTGCACGGCTTTAAGCGCACGGCCACGCACCGCGCCAACCGCGAAGAGCGTCGTCACGACATGCCGCGTGAAAGCTTTCTCTACGAACTCGACCTAACAGCCTAGCCCAAGCAGCCACACCTGGTCAATTTAAGAACGTCCCCAATGACTGATCCCCAACAACTAGTCATTTAAGTCTGTCCCCAATGAGTGGCCTAGGGGGTTTGTAGATAGCCCTGGTCAAAAAACATCAAATATGAGTACTGTTACCTTTTTAGTAGCAGCGATTTGGGGCATTTTTGATGCTTATAGGCATGACGACCAGCTGCACGAGCTGACATAACTCCCCAAATGTTCAATAAAATGGGCTCCTAACGAGAAGTACTCTCATTAGGAGCCCATTATTATGTGCAAACGTATGTGACCAACGCAGCAACAGTACTCATATTTGGCATTTTTTGTCCACTGCCCCTTGCGCGAAGGTCCTCAGCGGAAAGTTTGACCCGTTTCGATGCACAAAAATGGGATGAATCTTCCCTGGCAACCGCCCAGAAAGATCCACCCCAAAGCAAGCGCTCGCTAGAACGT
>CABSMN010000180.1 GCA_902478765.1 uncultured Collinsella sp. | reverse complement strand
GAGATGCAGCGTAGTCTCGTGGGCTCGGAGATGTGTATAAGAGACAGGGTATGAAATATCGAGAGCTGGGCCTGAAGACGCGCTTGGATGCAGGAATGACGGATCAGGAGTGCTACGAGCTGCTGGCGACCGACGGCATGCTGGTTAAGCGCCCACTGCTGGTGGGCGACGACTTTGCGATTCCCGGCTTTAGGGAATCGGCTTGGGTCGAGGCGTTGCTGTAGCGGCTGCGGAAAGTGCGACCCGTTTTGAGTGCTCAGGGTGGGACGTGTTTTCCATCGGCGGGCTCGCTCGGCTCAATCCTCGAGCTGTGCCCATTCGTGCGGATCGTAGACCTTTACGTGCTTGTTGGGCTTGCCGCTCCAGTACTCCTCGTCCATAAAGGGCAGATATGCCTGAACACCGGGGCAGATAAAGGGAATCCGCTGCTGTTGCAGTCGCTCGCGCTGTCGCTGCTCCAGGTGCGCCTCGGATATGACAGTCGGCATACCGGACAGCTCGACGAGGCTTGCCTGGATTCGCTTAAGGTCGGGGAGTCCCGCGTGCCATGACATCCGCATGATCAAAAAGGATGCACGGCGGTATTTTGCCTGCATCACCGTGATGGCGGGGCGCAGAGTGGGATGGATTTTGTCCCGTTCGGGCCAAAGGTCAGCAGTGATCTCGAGGCCCAGGGTCTCCCATAGGTAATCAAGCTCTTCGTCCATGGCGCCTCGATATCTACGTGATCATTGATACTTCGATTGTGTTGCCTGGTGCTATCGTTTTCGCGGTAGAATCTGCCAACGGTTGACGGCTACCGCTCGCGGCGTTTTGCCCTTCGTGTGCAGCGGTCGACTTCACAGGTCCTTCACGTGTTGGCCGTATTTGACTGAATTTCAAAAAAGTCAAAATTGGGGCTTGCGTCACGGCGGGACTTCCCGTATATTTCTTTCTTGCGCAAAGGCACAGCCGAGCGCAGCGATGCAGTCATTGGGATGTCGTCTAATGGCAGGACAGCGGATTCTGGTTCCGTCAATGGGGGTTCGACTCCCTCCATCCCAGCCATTGCATTTGCTACATATGGCCCGTTCGTCTAGCGGTTTAGGACGCCGCCCTCTCAAGGCGGAGATCACCAGTTCGAATCTGGTACGGGCTACCAAAATTGAACGCCCGGGCCTCGTAAGAGACCCGGGTTTTGTGTATTGACCGATATTTAAGGCGCGCGTTGAATCTGCCGCCCGGACCGAGGAGTTGTCATGGACCTGCCTATCAGCTTGGAAGACATCACGTATGCCGAGAACTATCTGGCGCAGGGCGACCTGGCTACGGCGACGCCGCTGCTTGAGCGTCTGGTGGAGCTCGCCGAGGAGTATATCGACGCTGAGTGCAAGACGGAGGAGAAGCGCCAGTACTTTAGCTTCGACAGCAAGTTTGAGCGCCTGGCCTATCGCCGCGTGGAGAAGGATCCGCGCGAGCTGGTGCAGGTCGAGGTTCCCTTTGACCGCCTGTACTCCGACATGGCGTTTGCCTACATTCGCCAGCAGGATTATGTGAGTGCTCGGAATGCCCTGATGCAGGCCGTGCGTTGGGATCCCATGAACTGCAACTATCGCTTGGACTTGGCCGAGCTGTTCCGCGCGCTCGAGGACAAGCAGGAGTGGGCATCGCTCTCGTTCTCGGTGCTGGAGCGCGCGAGCGACGGTAAGTGCGCCGCACGCGCCTACACCAACTTGGGTCAGTACTTCTTGGAGCCCGAGACCGAGAACGTTTCGGCTGCCGTGGGCTGCGCGCGTCTGGCGCTGCGCCTGGCGCCCAACGATGCGCATACGACGCGCCTGCTCAACAAGATCCATACCACCTATCCGGATGCCGCGGACGAGAGTGACGACCATGTGATGGGTGAGCTCGCCCTGCAGGGCGTGCCGACCTCGCCTTCGGCCGAGATCGCCATCTGCCTGATCATGTGCGCGACCGATGCTGCAAGCGACGGCGACAAGCAGGAGGCTACGCGTCTGACGGTCCGTGCCCGCGACCTGGTGGGCGAGGAGGCATGCGCGGCGATTATCAAGCTGGTGCGCGAGAGCGATGCCGAGCTTAATGCCGAGCGCAGGGCAAAGCGCGAGGCTGCGGGCTCAAACGCCAATGGCGCCAAGGAGGCCGGCGATGCCCAGTAAGCGCGAGCGCAAGCTCATTTCCAAGAATCGCTCGGCACATCACGAGTACTTTATCGATGAGACGTTTGAGTGCGGTATTGAGCTGAGCGGTACCGAGGTCAAGTCGATTCGCGAGCGCGCGTGCCAGATTACCGATACCTTTGCACTGATTCGTGGCGGGGAGTGCTGGCTCGTCGGCCTGCATATCCACCCTTATAGCCATGGTGGCGTGTGGAATCGCGATCCCGACCGTCGGCGCCGTCTGCTGCTGCACCGCAAGGAGATCGACTTTCTTGACGGCAAACTTCGCAACCGTGGTTATGCGCTGGTTCCGTTGGAGCTCTACTTTAATACCGACGGTCGCGTAAAACTGCTGCTGGGCCTGGGTCGCGGCAAGAAGCTCTACGACAAGCGCGAGGACATGGCCAAGCGTGATGTCCAACGCGAGATCGACCGCGCCCTCAAGGAACGCAACCGCTGACCGTCCTTCATAAGTTGCGGTGGAATACGGACTGGTTTGCCTGTTTGAGGGGCTATTCAGTCCCTATTTCACCGCAGCTGCGGGTGTCTCATCTTTCTTACTGTTCTGACACATATGTTTCAAAGGTGGCGTCCGTTATGGGCGCTGCCTTTTTTGTGGGTACATACATCCATGAGGTTCCAACCCGAGCTAGGGGAGTGATCGTTATGGACAAAACTGCGTTCTTTACCATGCCGAGCGGCCTGTACGTGGTGAGCGCCGCGGCAGACGGGCTGCGTGCCGGCTGCGTTATCAACACAGCGGTGCAGGTGACGTCCATGCCGCCGCGCATTTCGGTTGCAGTGAACAAGGACAACGTCACCTCGGGCGTCATCGCTTCGGCCAAAGCGTTCGCGCTGACCGTGATCGATCAGACCGCCGATATGCTCTACATCGGTAACTTTGGGTTCCGCACCAGCAGCGATTATGACAAGTTTGCCAAATACGAGACCCGCGAGACGGCTCTGGGCATGCCCTATGTGCCCGAACACGCGGCGGCCCTGTTTAGCTGCCATTTGATCGACACTGTGGATGTTGGCACGCATCTGCTGTTTATTGGCGAGGTCGAGGATGCCGAGCGCTTGAGTGACGAGACGCCGCTCACCTACGATTACTACCATAAGGTCCTGAAGGGCAAGACGCCTCCGAAGGCGTCCTCGTATCAAGGCTAGAAATGTTTTAAAAATACTTGCATTATATTATTGAGAATCTATACTGATAAATGAAGTACATCACCAGTCGCGTTCGAGAGGAGAACATCATGGCTGAGGAGAAGAAGACGTATAAGTTCGTGTGCACCGTTTGCGGTTACGAGGTTGAGGTCGACACGCCCGAGCTGCCCGAGGACTACGTGTGCCCGGTCTGCGGCGTCGGTCCCGATCAGTTTGAGCTCGTCGAGGAGTAGCTCGCAGACACACGGCGAAAGCCGAACATAGCTCTGTCCAAGGGCCTCGGTCGAATTCTCGCCCGGGGCCCTTTTCCTCCGCCCCCAAGGGATCGCGGTTGCTGTTGGCCGATCCTGTCTGTTGTGAGTCTGTCTCTTATACACATCTCCGAGCCCACGAGACTACGC
>CABSMN010000179.1 GCA_902478765.1 uncultured Collinsella sp. | reverse complement strand
CGTCGGCAGCGTCAGATGTGTATAAGAGACAGGATTCCCAGCTCGCTCGATGCGGTTTCCGACCGTGATTTCCTGCTCGATCTGCATTACGCCGGATCCGTCATGGCGATGCACCTGTCGCGTCTTTCCGAGGAGATCGTGCTGTGGTCGAGCTCCGAATTTGGCTTTATCACGCTTTCAGACTCCTACTCCACCGGCTCGTCTATCATGCCGCAGAAGAAGAATCCCGACTTTGCCGAGCTTATCCGCGGTAAGAGCGGTCGCGTGTACGGCAACCTGGTGCAGCTGCTGGTAACCATGAAGGGCCTGCCGCTCGCTTATAACAAGGACTTGCAGGAGGACAAGGAGGGCGCGCTCGATACCGCTCACACGCTCATGCAGTGCCTGTCCGTTATGGCCGGAATGATTTCGACCTGGACCGTCAACGAGGATGCCATGGCGCGCGAGTGCGGCGTGGGACATCTTGCCGCCACCGATGTTGCCGATTACCTGGCTAAGCGTGGTCTGCCGTTCCGTGAGGCACATGCCGTGGTGGGCCATCTGGTCCTGATGTGTGAGAAGCACGGCTGCAATCTTGAGGACCTGCCGTTTGAGGTGTTCCAGGAGGCAAGCCCTCTCTTTGAGCGCGACATTACCGAGGCGCTCGACATCCCGTCGATTGTCGCCGCACGCACGACCGAGGGCGGTACCGCCCCTGCCGCCGTTGCCGTGCAGCTGCAGCGTGCCGAGGCGCAGCTCGTGGCCGACGAAGGCGTGTTTGGATCGCTAACCAAGGTTGTCGAGATGGGTCACGGGGCAAAGTAAAGGTTTGGCTGAAGACGTATTGTCCATTTATTGATAAATCGTTTTTGTTTTACGGGCGTCTGCTGATGCGGGCGTCCGTATTTTGTTGCTATGGGGGAGGGGCTTGTCGAGAACTTCTGTAGGACCTTTGGGCAGGTTGTGTAGGGGGTACGTTCACAGGCGGCAACCGACCGTCCGCTCGGTTCGATGCGGTTGATGGGCGGTCGGATGGTACTCTAATCGGGCTTCGAAACAGAAGTGACACATATGGAGCGCTTTAATAAATTGTAGCGCTTCAATAAACAGCTTTTTGTTTAACTGCAGCTAAAACTCTGTTACGATGCAGTCCGGGCGGGTGCCGGAATGGGACTTGGGCACGCGCGAACCTACTTGAAAGGCTACCTTATGGCTATCGAGAAGACCTTCATCATGATTAAGCCCGACGCGGTGCGCGATCGCAAGATCGGCGAGATCGTTGCTCGCATCGAGCGCAGCGGCCTTGTCATCGAGCGCATGGAGATGACCACGCTCGGGCGCGCTACCGTCGAGGAGCACTACGCTCATCTGGCCGACAAGCCCTTCTTTGGCGGTCTCTGCGACTTTATGACGAGCGGTCCGGTCGTCAAGATGGTCGTTTCCGGTCTCTCCGCTGTCTCCAAGATGCGCACCCTTATGGGCGCCACCAATCCGCTTGATGCTGCGCCCGGCACCATTCGCGGTGACTTCGCTGTCGATGTCAACGCCAACGTGATCCACGGCTCCGACTGCCTGGAGAACGCCGAGATCGAGATCAAGCGCTTCTTTGGCTAAACCAGCTTTGACTCCTTAAAGCTGTTAGCGTGTGGCTTGGGCGCCGCGGAACTCCATCCGCGGCGCCCTTTTATATTCCAGCTGATTTTTGGGACATGCCTAGAAATCTACTAAAAAGCCCCCGCCTGGAATGTGCGTGCATTCCAGGCGGGGGCTGTCGCTAGCATATGGCGTTGTAAGTCTTTAGGCCTCGTCGACGACCTTGAGACCGCGGGTCTGGTCGATCTCGTTGAGGAGGTTGACGCGACGCTCGTGGCGGCCGCCCTCAAACTCGGCGTCGAGCCACTCGTCGACGATCATCTTAGCGAGCTCGGAGCCTACGACGCGGGCGCCAAAGGCGAGCACGTTGGTGTTGTTGTGCATGCGGGAGAGCTTGGCGCTGAAGGGCTCGGAGCATACGACGGCGCGTACGCCCTCGACCTTGTTGGCAGCCAGGCTGATCCCGACGCCGGTACCGCAGATCAGGATGCCCAGGTCGACGTCGCCGTTGGCAACGGCCTTACCCACCTTGTAGCCGGCGATGGGGTAGTCAAAGCTCTCGGAGGTGTCGGTGCCAAAGTTCACGACCTCGCAGCCGCGCTCCTTCAGGTGCTCGGAAATGATGTTCTTGAGCTCGACGGCGGCGTGGTCGTTACCGATACCGATCTTCATGGATGGTTCCTCTCTGGTCTGTGCGGCGCAAATGCTAAAGGTGTTTACCGCGTTCGACTGCATGATAGCGCGACTTTTGCGTAAACGCTCGGGCGTTTTTTGGTCAAACGCTTTAGCAGGCAACAAGACCGGCTTCTCATGAATAATGCCGCCAATTTGTGCTTGAGCGCCGTCCGCCGGAACCGTGGTTGCGGTTTTTGATGCATTGTTATCAAATAAAGGAGCTAACTTTTTTGAGAGTCCAGCCCGTTATGCAAGCAGGAGATACCTATGCCTACCGATTCCATCCGTGACGCCGCGTTTTGCGATGTTTTGAACCGCGAGCTTGTCTGTGCACTCGGCTGCACCGAGCCCATTGCCGTTGCCTATGCAGCGGCGCTGGCGAGCCAGACGCTCGGTTGCGAACCCGATCATATGAATGTTGCCTGCTCGGGTAACATAATCAAGAACGTTAAGAGCGTGACCGTGCCCAACTCGGGCGGTATGCACGGTATTGAGGCCGCGGCCGTGCTGGGTGCCGTGGGCGGCGACGCTAAGAGCGCGCTTGAGGTGCTCGAGAGCGTTAACGATGAAGACCGCGCTCGTGTGGCCGAGCTCCTCGCCGACGCCGGCTACTGCGATGTGTCGCTTGTCGAGGGTGTGCCCAACCTCTACATCAAGGTGACTGCGACGGCCGGGGGCCATACCGCGGTCGTCGAGATTACCGATCACCACACTAATGTCACGTGCCATACGCTCGATGGTATTCCGGTATGCGGCAAGTCGGCGGGGGAGTGCGCCGCCTGCGCCGAGCGCGTGGTGGCCGAGCGTGCGGCAGATAACGCCGATACGCCCATGTCCATTGATTCCATCATCGACTTTATCGAGGACGGTGACATTGAGGGCGCCCGCGCTGCCGTTGAGCGTCAGATTGAGCTGAATGGCGCAATCAGTGCCGAGGGCCTTGCGCACGCTTGGGGCGCCGAGGTGGGTCGTACGCTGCTGGGTGCTCGTGCCGATGACGTCGCCTGCCGTGCCCGTGCCCGTGCGGCCGCCGGGTCCGACGCCCGCATGAACGGCTGCGCGCTGCCGGTCGCCATTGTGTGTGGCTCGGGCAACCAGGGCATTACCTGCGCACTGCCCGTTATGGAGTATGCCGAGTACCTGCGCTGCGACCACGACCGCCTGGTGCGCGCCGTGATGCTGTCCGATCTCATTGCCGTGCATATCAAGAGCTATATCGGTGCGCTCTCGGCGTTTTGCGGTGCTATTTGCGCCGCGTGCGGCGCCGGCGCTGCGATTACCTGGCTGTGCGGTGGCACGCGCGAGCAAATCGGTGCGACGGTCTCCAATACGCTCGGTAACGTTGGCGGCATCGTGTGCGATGGAGCCAAGGCGAGCTGCGCCGCCAAGATTTCCGCTGCCGTCGATGCGGCGATTCTGGGTCACGATATGGCTATGCAGGGCCGTGGCTTCCGTGCCGGAGAGGGCTGTCTCTTATACAC
>CABSMN010000178.1 GCA_902478765.1 uncultured Collinsella sp. | reverse complement strand
ACACTTCTAGCTTCGTCGGCAGCGTCAGATGTGTATAAGAGACAGATATAAAGGGGGATGGAGTCATGGCATTTGACTTCACGGGCAAGACCGCGATTGTCACGGGTGGCACTCAGGGCATTGGCCTCGAGATCGCCAAGGGCATCGTCGCGGGCGGCGGACACGTCGCGCTCATCGCAAGGAACGCTGCCAAGGGCGAGGCCGCTGTGGCCGAGCTTGGCGAGGGCAACAAGTTCTATCAGCTCGATGTTGCCGATGCGCCTAAGGCGCGTGAGACCGTCGAGCAGATTTTTACGGACCTGCCGCAAACCGACATCCTGATCAACTGCGCTGGCGTCATCAGCACCAAGAAGTTCGACGAGATCGATGACGCCGAGTGGCGTCGCACCATTGACATCAACCTCAATGGTACCTTCACCATGATGAATGCCGTGTACCCGCACTTTAAGGCGGCACATGCCGGTTCTATCGTCAACGTGAGCTCTGTTGCTGGCAAGATCGGCGGCGGCCTGCTCGGCACTGCGGCTTACGCGAGCTCCAAGGCCGGTGTTAACGGTCTAACCAAGGCAGTCGCCAAGGAAGGCGGCAAGTTTGGCATCCGCTGCAACGCCGTGTGCCCGTCGCTCACCCTTACCGATATGACCTCGATTCTCTCTGACGAGAACTCTCAGCGCATCATCAACGGTATTCCTCTGGGCCGCGCCGCCCAGGCCAGCGAGCCTGCGCAGATGGTGCTCTTCTTCGCTTCCGACCTCGCCAGCTTCGTGAACGGCGAGATCGGTGACTGCGACGGTGGCATCGTTCTGGACGGGTAATACCCCGCGACGTTAATTCGGCGACGGCTCCTGCGACTCGGGACCGTCGCCTTCTTTCTGACAAAGGCGCGTGCGGCCGCGTGCCACACGCATCAAAAGGAGATATAAATGAGTGAATCGACTGCGGTGGAGGCGCCGGCGGCAAAGGAGCCGTTCTTTAAGATGTCCTCCATCCCGGGTGCCAATATTTTGGTGCCGCTTTTGTTGGGCTGCCTGCTCAACACGCTGTTCCCCGATCTGTTCAAAACGCTCGGCAGTTTTACGCTTGGCATGACTCAGCAGGGCGCAGGCCCGCTTGTTGGCGCTTTTTTGCTCATCGTCGGTACGACGATTTCGTTTAAGAGCGCTCCTGCCGCCGCTGCCCGCGGCGCCATCATCATCGCCGTCAAGCAGATCGTGGTCGTTGCCGTGTCGCTGCTCATCCTTTATGTGTTCAACGACAACCTGTTTGGTATCTCGGCCATGGTGATGCTGGCCGCTTGCACGGGTGCGAACAACGCTATGTACGCTGGACTGATGGGCACCATGGGCAATGAGGCTGAACGTGGTGCCGTCGCAATCACCACGCTGGTTGTCGGCCCTCCGGTCACGATGATCGTGCTCGGCGCTGCCGGCCAGGCCCCGATCGGCTGGTCGCTCGTGGGTGCCATCCTGCCGATCGTCGTCGGCATTATTCTGGGCAACCTCTTCCCCAGCTTTAAGAAGATGATGGCACCGGCACTTTCCGCCGTCATCGTGCTCGTCTTCTTTGCCATGGGCTCGACCATGACTTTTGGCCAGCTCATTAATGGCGGTCTTCCCGGTATTCTGCTCGGCGTGATCTGCTCGGTGGTCTTTGCAATTCCCGTCATCGCGGTCGATAAGCTCACGGGCGGTACAGGTGTCGCAGGTGCGGCCATTTCGAGCTGCGCCGGAGCCAATGTGGCCACGCCTGCTGCCATGGCAAGCGTCAACGGGGCCATGTACGGCGGTGCGGTGCTCGCAACGGCCACGGCACAGGTCGCTGCCTGCGCAATCGTTACGGCTATTTTGACCCCGCTGGTCACCAGCTGGTGCTACAAGCATTTTGAGGGTCAGGGCCACAGCAAGGCAACGACCGACAAGGCCGCCGCAGCCGCCTAATGCCAAGCGGCAATCAAAGCTAAATAACTAACCATGCCACAGGGCGGTCCCGGGGGAAATCCCGTGGCCGCCCTGCAGTTTCTGCGGGGTCTCTGGGACACTTTACCCTGCTAAAACTGGCATAACAGCTAGAGTGAACGTCGTGCAAAGGCAAGGAAAAATACCAAACAAATCGGTGAACGGTAGTTGTTCGCGCTCGCATTTCCTGCGGATTTGTTAAAAACGCACTAATGGTATAAAAAAAGAAACATATAACAGCCCTGATGAAGGGGGTGGCTATGTTATCCTTCTCAAACGGGTGAAATCTTGGGTTTTTGGGTTGCAGTTCCAAGGTGGACATACGTTTTTCCCTGTACCAATGTGTGGTGAAGAACGGAAGAAGCCGGTAGTGCAAGCCGATAATTCAAGAATTCAATAAGCAGCGGTGTGAGAGAGCGCCGCATTACACGTAACTAGGAGCGTGGTTACACAATGCAGGAGGCATGGGAAGGCTTCAAGGAAGGCATCTGGACGGGAGAGGTTGACGTCCGAGACTTCATCCAGAAGAACTACACCCCCTACGAGGGCGACGAGTCGTTCCTCGCCGGCCCGACCGAGCGTACCAAGGAGCTGTGGGGCGAGGTTCTCGACCTGCTGCTCAAGGAGCGCGAGCAGGGCGGCGTCCTCGATATGGACACCAAGACCGTCACGGGTATCGTGAGCCACCCCGCTGGCTACATCGATAACGCCCATCGCGACAAGGAGACCATCGTCGGCCTCCAGACCGACAAGCCGCTCAAGCGCGCGCTGCACGTCAACGGTGGTATCCGCATCGCTTGCCAGGCTGCCAGCCAGCACGGCTACAAGATCGACGAGAACGTTGTCGAGCGCTACACCTTCGAGCGCAAGACCCACAACGCCGGCGTCTTCGATGTCTACACCCCCGAGATGCGCGCCTGCCGTTCGGCCCACATCATCACCGGTCTGCCCGATGGCTATGGCCGCGGCCGCATCATTGGCGACTACCGTCGTGTCGCCCTGTACGGTGTCGACTACCTGATCAAGGACAAGGAGGCCCAGAAGGCTTCCACCCCGACGGTCATGACCGCCGACAACATCCGCGATCGTGAGGAGCTGCAGGAGCAGATCCGCGCCCTCGGCGAGCTCAAGATGATGGCCGAGACCTATGGTTTCGACATTTCCAACCCTGCTACCAACACGCAGGAGGCCATCCAGTGGATGTACTTCGCCTACCTCGCTGCCGTTAAGGAGCAGAACGGCGCCGCTATGTCCATCGGCCGTACCTCCACGTTCATCGACATCTACGCTGAGCGCGACCTTGCCAACGGCACCTTCACCGAGGAGCAGATCCAGGAGTTCGTGGATCACTTCATCATGAAGCTCCGCATGGTCAAGTTCGCCCGTACCCCCGAGTACCAGGCCCTGTTCACCGGCGACCCGCAGTGGGTCACCGAGTCCATCGGCGGCATGGGTGTCGACGGCCGTACGCTCGTTACCAAGATGAGCTACCGCTACCTGCACACGCTCGAGAACATGGGCACCAGCCCCGAGCCCAACATGACCGTTCTGTGGTCGACCCGTCTGCCCGAGAACTTCAAGAAGTTCTGCGCCAAGACTTCTGTCGCCAGCTCCTCGATCCAGTACGAGAACGACGACCTCATGCGCGTTTACCACGGCGACGACTACGGCATCGCCTGCTGCGTGTCCTCCATGCGCATTGGCAAGGAGATGCAGTTCTTCGGCGCCCGTGCCAACCTGGCCAAGTGCCTGCTGTATGCACTCAACGGCGGTGTTGACGAGGTCTCCAAGAAGCAGGTCGGCCCC
>CABSMN010000177.1 GCA_902478765.1 uncultured Collinsella sp. | reverse complement strand
ACCTCGGCCATGGAGACGATGCTCGCGACGGGGAAACCGTACTTGGCCTCGATCTCCTTCTGGGCGGTGGTCACGCCACCCTTGCCGACCTCCATGCGGTTGAGGGACACGATGAGGCCCTTGATCTCGACATCGGCAGCAGCCTTGACCTTGGGATAGGTCTCGTCGATGGACTTGCCGCTGGTGGTGACATCCTCGACCATAATCACGCGGTCGCCGTCCTTGGGCTCATAACCCAGCAGGTTGCCCTTGTCGGCTCCGTGGTCCTTGGCCTCCTTGCGGTCGCAGCAGTACTTGACCTCCTTGCCGTACAGCTCGTGGTAGGCAATCGCGGTCACGACGGCCAGCGGAATACCCTTGTAGGCCGGTCCAAACAGGACATCAAAGTCGTCGCCAAAGTTATCGTGGATGGCCTGGGCGTAATACTCGCCCAGCTTCTTGAGCTGATAGCCCGTCACATAAGCGCCGGCGTTCATAAAGAACGGGGACTGACGGCCGCTCTTGAGCGTAAAGCTGCCGAACTTAAGAACGTCGGACTCGACCATAAACTTGATGAACTCTTGCTTGTAAGCCTCCATGCGGGCTCCTCTCGTAATCGCGTACGTGCCTTCCAGTTTAGCGCAGGCGAAGCGTCGATGCGGGTGCGCTTTGAGGCCACGGCATTCTGTAAAGGCTTTGTCAGGAGGAATGGTTTTCCGAACAATGGGGTTGACACGGCAAACCCCCTCATCAAGAATACGGGCGGATTAAAACGGGTACGAGATACCCAAAGCGCGATGCGCTCAGCCTTTAGGAGGTGTGCCATGGAAGGCAGTCCTAGTCGAAAAACCTGCATGTCGCCCTCGGCACGCCGCGAGGACTCCGCACACGCATAAACGCCACCGGCAGATCGCCAAAACCACCGCAAAGGCGCGCTGCACCCTTTGTGGGCTCAAGAGCTTGACGTGAGCGACATCTAGGTTTTTTGAAGCAAATACGACACGTACGCTAACTCCCCTCAACAAGGAGGACCCTATGCTGATGCTCAAAACCGTCACGGTACTCGAAGCCATCTCCAAGCGCCGCCGCACGGCGCGCCCTGCCGCTCATACCGGCCTGTCCAAGAACACCATATTCGCCGCCACCCATAGTGCCGAGGACGCCCTCGTACTGCTTGACGCCACGGCAAACGGCCTCACCGTCGAGCAGGCAACTGAGCGCCTGAACGCCGTCGGCCCCAACACCATCGAGGCAACGACCAAAACGCTCGCCCGCCGCATCGCCGACGCGTTCATCGATCCCTTCGCCGGCATCCTCGCCGCGCTCGCACTGGTCTCGCTCTACATCGACGTGCTCGCCGTGCCCGAACCGCAGCGCGACCCCTCCACGGTCATCGTCATCGGCACCATGCTGCTGGTATCGGGCGGCATGAAGTTTATCCAGGAAGCCCGCAGCGGCAATGCGGCCGAGGCCCTCAAGGACCTGGTCTCCAACACTTGCACCGCCCTGCGCGACGGCGAGCGCATCGAGATCCCCTTCGACGAGCTCGTCCCCGGCGATGTAATCCGCCTCTCTGCCGGCGATATGGTGCCGGCAGATGCCCGCATCATCACCGCGCGCGACCTGTTTGTGATCGAGTCCGCACTCACCGGCGAGAGCGAGGCCGTCGAGAAGACCACCGCCGTCACCGTCGTCGAGGGCGCCGACGGCTCCGCACTGCCACTCTCTGCCTGCAAGAACATCGTCTTTACCGGCACCTCCGTGCAAAACGGCGCCGCCATGGCGCTTGTCGTTGCCACCGGCTCGGACACCTACCTGGGCGGCATCGCCAAGATGCTCAACGGGCGCGGCGAAAAAAGCGCGTTTGACCGCGGCGTCTCGAGCGTCTCCATGCTGCTGGTGCGCCTGATGCTCGTTATGGCGCCGGCCGTCTTTGCCATCAACGCCGCCACCAAGGGCAACGTCATCGACGCGCTGCTGTTCGCCACGAGCGTGGCCGTGGGCATCACGCCGCAGATGCTTCCCGTCATCGTGACCACGAGCCTGTCGCAGGGCGCCAAGGACCTCGCCCGTCGCCAGGTTATCGTCAAGGAGCTGCCGGCGATTCAAAACCTCGGAGCGATGGACGTCCTGTGCTGCGACAAGACCGGCACCCTCACCGAAGACCGCATCGTGCTCGAGCGCTACCTCAACACCGATGGCAACGAGGACGCGCGCGTGCTGCGCCATGCGTTTTTGAACAGCTTCTTCCAGACCGGCCTCAAAAATCTTATCGACCTGGCCGTAATCGACCGTGCCGATGTGACGCCCTCGACCGTCGCACCCGATTCCATGCTGGGCCAGAGCCTGCGCGACCGCTACACCAAGGTCGACGAGGTTCCCTTCGATTTCTCGCGCCGTCGCCTGAGCGTAGTTGTCGCCGACGCCCAAGGCAAAACCCAGATGGTTACCAAGGGCGCCGCCGAGGAAATGCTCGAGATCTGCTCCTTTGTCGAAGTCGATGGCATCGCTCAGCCGCTCACCGACGAGAAGCTCGCCCAGATTCGCAAGCAGATCGCCGGACTTAACGCCGAGGGCCTACGCGTAATTGCCGTGGCGCAGAAGACCAATCCGCGCTGCGTGGGCGAGTTTGGCATCGCCGACGAGTGCGACATGGTGCTGATGGGCTTTTTGGCCTTCCTCGATCCGCCCAAAGCAAGTGCCGCGGGCGCCGTCGCCACCCTCGAGGCCAAGGGCGTAGCGGTCAAGGTCCTAACCGGCGACAACGACCGCGTCGCCGCCACCGTCTGCGAGCAGATTGGTATCGATGCGAGCAACGTCTTGCTCGGCTCCGAGATCGATGCGCTCGATGACGCCGAACTTGCCAAGCGCGCCGAGAAAACCCACCTCTTCGCCAAGCTCTCGCCGCTGCAGAAGGCGCGCCTGGTACGTGTCATGCGCGAGATGCTCGGCCACACCGTGGGCTTTATGGGCGACGGCATCAACGACGCCGCCGCCATGCGTGCGAGCGATTGCGGCATCTCGGTCGATTCGGCCGTCGATATTGCCAAGGAATCCGCCGATATCATCTTGCTTCAGAAGGACCTGGGCGTGCTCGAGCGCGGCACCATCGAAGGCCGCCGCACTTACGGCAACCTGCTCAAGTACCTCAAGACCACGGTGAGCTCCAACTTTGGCAATGTGTTGTCCGTGACCGTCGCGAGCCTGTTCTTGCCGTTTTTGCCCATGAGCGCCCTGCAGCTGGTACTGCTGTCGCTGGTCTACGAGATCGTGTGCATCGCACTGCCGTGGGACACCGTCGATGACGCCTGGACTGCCCGCCCGCGTGCCTGGGACGCCGCGTCCATCAAGGGCTTTATGCTCGAGCTGGGCCCCGTGAGCTCGCTGTTTGACATCGTGACCTTCGCCGCGCTCTTCTTTGTCGTGTGCCCCGCCGCCGTGGACGCAAGCTGGTCCGAGCTTGCCGCCGCGGGCGACGTCGCGGGTATGGCGACCTTTGCTGCGCTCTTCCAGAGCGGCTGGTTTGTCGAGTCCATGTGGTCGCAGACACTCATGGTCCACATGTTGCGCTCCCCGCATCTGCCGAGCCCGCGCGACCACGCCGCGCCCGCATTGTGCGTTCTTACCGTGCTGGGCCTGGCGCTCGTCACCTGGCTGCCGGCAAGCCCCATCGCCGATGCGCTCGGCCTCATGCCGCTGCCCACGAGCTTTTTTGGGCTGCTCATCGGCATCGTCACCGCCTACATCGCGCTCACTCAGCTGGCAAAGCGCCGCTACATTGCCCGCCACGGCGAGCTGCTGTAGCAAGTA
>CABSMN010000176.1 GCA_902478765.1 uncultured Collinsella sp. | reverse complement strand
GTCTTTTTTGTGCGCGGCGGGGTATCATGGATGGGAAAAGCCGATAGCGGCAGCGACAGGAAAGGTGACCACGTATGGCAGACGTCGACAACAGGAACCGTAACCGCAGGTCCAACCGAGCGGGTCAGCCCAATCCCAAGCGCGAGGCCCGTGCCAAGGCCGCCGAGCGTCACGTGGCAACTGTGTCCGAAGCGTGCGCCAAGGATATCGAGCGTTCGCTTGCTGGTGTTCGCGAGTTTGACGGCATGCCTGCCGGCTTTGTCGCGGCGATGAAGGCCAAGGTTCAGACTGCTGTGGCCCCCGAAGAGCAGGTCGCCGAGGACGTCGAGAACGCGGAGACTGCCGAGGTCGAGGCGGCGCCCGAGACCGAGGCGGCGCCCGAGCCCGTCGAGGAGCCTGCCGAGGAAATCGCCGAAGCTGAGTCCGCGCCTGCTGAGGAGCCCGCTCCGGTCCTGCCCGAGGTCACTGTGCTTGATGCCTCCGCCACGCAGGCAATCCTCGATAACGGTCGCGGCTATGCGCAGTTCTGCGACATGGCCGTGCTCGCCTTTGCCTCGTTTACCAATCCGGGCGGTGGATATATTCAGGGTTATCTGGGCCAGGAGGCCACGCTGTGCGCCGATTCGTATCTGTACAACGTTCTCGATAAGCAGCGTAAGTGGTACGGCGAGAACCGTCGCCGCAACATCAACTGCGAGCTCTATCGTAACCGCGCCCTGGTGGTGCCTGCGGTGCGCTTCGACCGCAACCACGTGCATGCATACGCCGACGTGATCGTGGCCGCTGCGCCCAACGTTAGACGCGCCCGCCAGGAGTATCGCGTGAGCGACGATGCTCTGCTGGATGCCCTGCGCGACCGTATCCGCTTTGTGCTCGCCATCTGCGATGAACTGGGTCGCGAGAAGCTCGTACTGGGTGCTTGGGGCTGCGAGAACAACGGCTTTGACGCAGAGGCCGTGGCCGAGCTCTTCCGCAAGGAGCTCGCGTCGGGCGACTTCAAGGTCAAGCAGGTCTTCTTTGCCGTGCCCTCTACGCGCTGGGACGAGGACTTCGCCAAATTCGAGCACGTGCTGGCAAACTTCCCCGAGCGAAACGAGGAGTCCTATGCTCAGGTTGCCGCCCGCGCCGCAGCCGCCCGTGCCGCCGAGCAGGCTCAGGCCGCTGCCGAGGATGACGAGGATGACGACGACTGGCGCAAGTACCTGTAAACTGTGCGCGTGATGCGATATACCGAGCCGACGGGGGCTGCTCCCGTCGGCTTTTTATTGAGTGGGGAGCTTACGATGAAAAACGTTCTGTGCTTTGGTGACAGCAACACCTATGGCTATGATCCGGCGGGTATGCGCGACGGCACCGCAGTGCGCTATGCGCAGGATGTGCGCTGGTGCGGCGTGGTGCAGCGTGACCTGGGTGAGGGCTGGCATGTGATTGAGGAAGGTCTAAATGGTCGCACGACGGTGCGCGACGATATGTGCCATCTGGACACCAACCTCAACGGCATTCGCGCGCTTCCGATGCTGCTCGAGGCCCATAAGCCGCTGGATGCGATCGTGATCATGCTGGGCACCAACGACTGTAAGACGGTCTTTAACGTGACAGCTTCCGATATCGCCCGTGGCGCCATGGCGCTGATTCGCGCCGTCCGCGCGTTTCCGTGGGCCGACGCTGCGCCTTGCCCGCGCATCCTGCTGATGGCTCCTATCAAGATCAAGCCGCAGATCGCCGATGTATATATGACCGATTTTGACGAGCGTTCCGTCGAGGCATCTGAACATTTTGGCGAGTACTATGCGCACGTGGCCGAGCAGTTTGGCTGCGACTTTTTGAATGCCGCCGAGTTTGCCGAGCCGGGCGATATCGACTATCTGCATATGATGCCCGAAAGCCACGAGAGCTTGGGACATGCCGTGGCAGCCAAGCTCCAAGAGATGCTCGGTGAGTAGCGCGACCCCAAGCCACCGCAAAGGGGACAGGCACCTTTGTGGTGGTTTTGCCCGGGTAAACGAACGGATTGGCTGCCATATGGGCATGGACGAGCTCATCGACCTCTTTGCCGAGGGCGATGAGCTCGTCTCCAATACCGCTTTTGAGGATTTGGATCTTGCCTACGACGTGGCGAACGGCGCGACCTTCGATGGCGTTGTGTTCCGATCTTGCGAGTTCGATAGCGTTGACTGGAGCGGCTCGACGTTTCGCGACGTGGTGTTTCGCGGTTGCCGCTTTATCCGCTGCAACATGGAAGGCTGCTGGCTCAGCCGCTGCGACTTCGTTGACTGCTCGGCACCGGGACTCAACTTGCTCAAGGCGCGCCTGTCGAGCGTGTCGTTTGGATCGTGCGATTTGAGCTATGCGAACCTTTCGGAGGGACGCATTGGCCCTATGACAGCATGCGATACACGTCTGAGAGAGGCTGCGTTTCAGGGTGCCAAGCTGGGTCAGATACGCCTGGATGGCTGTGACCTGACGCGTGTTGATGTGTTCAAGACGTCGCTTTCCGGCGTTGATGTGTCGCGCTGTACATTTGCAGCGCCCGTTGTTTCGGGCGATTACCATGAGTTGCGTGGCTTGACGGTCAATGCCGAGCAGGCGCTGGCACTCTCGGGTTTGTTGGGAATTCAACTCGCCGACGAATAGGCGCTCTGGTCCTTTGCTCGACCGCTATCTAAAATCAAACCGTCGCAACATTTAATGATTTTTCGCGTTTGCACGATTTTCATCGAATGTTGCGACGGTTTTTGGTGCAAAGTAGCCTGTCTCTTTTTGGCAGGTTACTGGCTATTTAGTACTGCCACATGTGGTTGACAGGGCCGGAGCCTTTGCCCATGTTCAGGCCGGCGGCCAGAGCGCCTGTCAGGTATGCCTTGCCGGCGTTGACGGCATCGGCAAGATCCATGCCCTGGGCCAGCGCGCAGGCGATGGCGGACGAAAGCGTGCAGCCGGTGCCGTGTGTGTTGTCGGTCTCGATGCGCTTGTGGCGGAACCACGTGGTGAGCGGATCGCCCAGATGGTTGCCCTCGTCATCGAGTGGCGCGGGTTCGGCCAATACATCGTTGGCCTCGTTGACAAGATGCCCACCCTTAACGAGGGATGCGCAACCAAAGCGGCGGGTGAGGAGCATGGCAGCATTTTGCTGCGTGCGCTCGGAGTCGACCTCGTAGTCAAGCAGGGCCATGGCCTCGGGAATATTGGGCGTGATGACGGTTGCTAGTGGGAACAGGCGGCGGGTGAGCGCCTCGGCGGCATCTTCGGCAATCAGCCGTGCGCCCGAGGTGGCTACCATGACGGGGTCGACGACCACGTTTGTCGCGTTCCAGGCGCTCAGGCGGTCGGCGATAACCTCGATAATTTCGGCAGAGGAAACCATGCCGATCTTGACGGCGCTGGGGCGGATATCGTCAAATACGGCGTCGATCTGCGCAGCGACGATATCAGGGGAGATATTCTGCACGGCGGTGACACCGAGCGTGTTTTGTGCGGTGATGGCGGTGATGGCCGTCTCGGCATACAGGCGGTGCGCCGTGATGGTCTTGATGTCGGCCTGAATGCCGGCGCCACCGCTGGAATCGGATCCTGCGATGGACAGGACGGCAGGTACCTTACTGCGATCCATGTTTGCTCCCTTGTTCGGTCGGAATCAAATGGGTCTTTAAGCCAGCATTATAAAGATGCCCGGGCCGACTCTATGTCGAACCCGGGCGGGCGATGCAATCTTTACGCAAATGTAAGCAAATGTTCACACGTCAACAATTGACGAACACCATGTTACCGATTGTGGCTCCGGTGACGAGTTAGTCCTCCATGCCGAGGTCGATCGTCGTGCCTTCGAACACCTTGTTAACGGTGCGGACGGCGCACATCTTGCCGCACATGGTGCAGGTG
>CABSMN010000175.1 GCA_902478765.1 uncultured Collinsella sp. | reverse complement strand
TGGGCTCGGAGATGTGTATAAGAGACAGAGTAGGCTGTTCTCGCTTACGGTGAGCGCATCGTAGCCACCGGCGCGCATGAGCTCGCGAATCACCACGGCGCCGGCCAGAATCACGCCCGCGCGCTTGGGCTGCACGCCCGGCAGCGCAGCGATACCCTCCACATCCAGCGTAGATATACGATCGATGGCGGCCGAGATCTGCTCCATCGAAAGCTCGCGCAGGTGCACAAAGCTCGAGTCGTACGGCTCCAGTTCGTGGACCAGCGCCACGAGCGTGGTGACGGTACCGCCCACCGCGACGAGGCGCTCGGCGCGCTCAAAGTCGCTGGGCAGGCCCTCAAAATAGGCGGAGAACTGCTCGCCCGCCCACGCGGCGGCAACCGCAAGCTCGTTCGTCGACGGCGGCAGCGCAGAGAAAAACCGCTCGGTCACGCGACGGCAACCGATGTCCAGCGAGCGCGTTCCCTCCAGCGCAAAGACCCCGCGCTCCGGCGCGTACACGCCCGTCGCGAGCTCCGTGGAGCCGCCGCCCGAATCGGCGACGATAATGCGTTCACCGGCAAAGTCGTGCGCCACGCCAAAAAATGTCAGGCGCGCCTCGACCTCGCCCGGAATCACCTGCGGTTCGAGCCCCAGCTCACGCAGACCGTCCAGCAGCAGTGCGGCATTGGATGCATCGCGCGCGGCGCTCGTGCATGTGGTGCAAATGCACGCGGCCCCAAAGGCACGCGCCTCGTCCACAAACATGCGGCATGCAGCGAGCACGCGCTCGACCGCCGCCTCGCAAAAGCGACCCGTCGCGTCCACACCCTCGCCCAGGTCGGTAATCTCGGTATGCTTGGACGATTCCACGATCGCCCCGCCCTCGACCTGCGCCAGCACCAGTCGCGACGACACCGTTCCCAGATCGATCGCCGCCACCTTATATCGTTTGCAATCTGCCATTGCGGGCTCCCCTCCGGGCGCTATTTGCCGTTGGACACGACCGTCTGGCCCTCGACACCGTTAAACCCAAACAGCATGTCGAGCGCCTGGATGTACCACGGGGCGTCCTTACCGACTTCTTCGATTTCCTTGGCAACTTCGCTGGCCTTCTTGGCGTTCGACGACTTCTTGCTCGAAGACGAATCCGAATCGTCGTCCAGGCCCTGCACTTCAACCCTCTTCTCGCCGGGCATCACCAGGCCCAGATCCTCGGACGCCGCATCCTTAATGCCCTCCTCCGAGAGCAGTTTGTCGACGCTTTTTTGCAGCTCATCATTGTATTGCTGACGAATCTCGACCTGCTTGGCCAAGATATCGCTCGAACGCTTTGCCACGTACAGATCGCGCACGGGGAAATACAGGCTCACGAGCACCAGGGCAACGACAATGCCGATGAATAGCCCTCGCTGAGGACCGTGGGTAAAGTCGTAGATCGCCTTGACCACCGCGTTGTCGTTGGCGTAGTGCATAAAGTCCGAGCCCGAAAAACGGTTCGAAGGCCTGCTCGACCTATCGTGCGTTTGAGCCGACGAGCGCTGAGCATGCGACGAACGTGCCGGGCGCACTGGTCCATCTGTCGAAGTATTCACTTGAGCATTGGGGCGCGAGGTACTTGTCGGGCGCTGCATGGAGCGGTCGGCGCCGGCGTAGGCGGACCCACCGAGCTGCACCGTGCGCGCACGGCGAGGCGACGGCTCACGCGAACCGGCGGAATAGTACCTGTTGTCGTAAATCTGATCCATGTGCGCCTTGTGCGGTTGAGGTTTGTTTGCGCTAAGTATTCTAGTTATAGCACGAGCGCCCGCACCGCCTTCGCCAGCCTTTGCTCGACATAAAAAAGGCGCTGAGTCATATGGCCCAGCGCCCAATGGTGCTCAACAGCGCCCGGCTGGAGCAAGGCAAATCCGAGTCTTCCCCGCCCCCGCGACCTCCGCGTGCCTAGCGAATGTTGTAGAACGCGGCCTTGCCGGCGTAACGCGCGCTGCCCTCGAGCTCGTCCTCGATGCGGATGAGCTGGTTGTACTTGGCGATACGGTCGCTGCGGCACGGGGCGCCCGACTTGATCTGGCCGGCGTTGACGCCCACGACCAGGTCGGCGATCGTGGAGTCCTCGGTCTCGCCGGAACGGTGGCTCACGATGCAAGCGTAGCCGGCCTCCTTGGCGGTCTCGATGGCCTCGAGCGACTCGGTGAGCGTGCCGATCTGGTTGACCTTGACCAGGATCGCGTTGGCGGCACCCAGCTCGATGCCCTTCTTGAGGCGCTCGGTGTTGGTGACGAACAGGTCGTCGCCCACCAGCTGCACCTTGTTGCCAATGCGACGGGTGAGCTCAACCCAGCCGTCCCAGTCCTCCTCGGCCATGCCGTCCTCGATGGAGATGATGGGATAGGTGTCGACGAGCTTCTCCCAGTAACCAACCATCTGGGCACTCGTGTACTCCACGCCCTCGCCCTTGAGCTCGTACATGCCGGTCTCGGCGTTGTAGAACTCGGTCGAGGCCGGGTCCATGGCGTACATGAAGTCGATGCCGGGCTTAAAGCCGGCCTTCTCCACGGCCTTGGTGATGTACTCGAACGGCTCGGCATTGGTCTTAAGGTTGGGGGCAAAGCCGCCCTCGTCGCCCACGCCGCCGCCCAGGCCGGCCTCGTGCAGCACGCCCTTGAGGGTGTGGTAGACCTCGGCGCACCAACGCAGGCCCTCGGCAAAGCTCGGAGCACCCACGGGCATGATCATGAACTCCTGGAAGTCGACGTTGTTGTCGGCATGCACGCCGCCGTTGAGAATGTTCATCATGGGCGTGGGCAGCAGGTGAGCGTTGACGCCGCCCAGGTACTGGTACAGCGACAGGCCCGCCGACTCGGCAGCGGCGCGGGCAACGGCCAGCGACACGCCCAGGATGGCGTTGGCACCGAGCTTGGTCTTGTTGGGGGTACCGTCCGCGGCAATCAGCGCGGCATCGACGGCACGCTGGTCGAAGGCGTCGAGGCCGACGACGGCATTGGCGCACTCGTTGTTGACGTGCTCGACGGCCTGAGAGACGCCCTTGCCCAGATAGCGGCCCTTGTCGCCATCGCGCAGCTCGCAAGCCTCAAAGGCACCGGTCGAAGCGCCCGAAGGCACCATCGCGCGACCGAAGCTACCGTCCTCGAGCACAACCTCGACCTCGACGGTGGGATTGCCGCGGCTGTCGAGCACCTCGCGACCGTAAACGTCCAAAATATCGCTCATGTTGTCTCCCTCTCACTTGGAAACGTAGTGGATGCAAGCGACCGGCTGACCGTGCACCATCGGTGCGTCTCCGTAAGTTAGCCATGTCGCACTTTTTGCATTATGCCCTAAGTTAGCCGAGGGATACACTTGATTTTCGAAAAATTTAGCGGGAACGATGAGGCGTGTCAGCCCGTCGTTCCCGCAGTCTTACTCCTCCGCCTTTGCGGCATCCCACAGGTCGTTGAGGCCGTGGGTCGAAAGCTCGGCAAGATCCACGTGGGCATCGGCCGCCATCTGCTCCATCGCAGCCCAGCGACGGCGAAACTTGGCCGTGCTCGCGCGCAGGGCGCTCTCGGCGTCGATACCCTCCTTGCGCGCGACGTTGACCAGGGCAAAGAGCAGATCGCCAAACTCCATTTCGCGCTCGGGCGAGCCAGGGGCCTCGGCCTCAAACTCGGCACGCTCCTCGGCGACCTCGTCCCACACATCCTGGACCGTCTCCCACTCAAAGCCCACGGCAGCCGCCTTGCGCGACACCTTCTGAGCCTGCATCAGCGCCGGCAGATGCGTGGGCACGCCGTCGAGCAGGCCCTCGGGCGCAGCCTCGCCTGCCGCCACGGCCTTGTCCTTGGCAGCCCTCTCGGCAAGCTTGACCTCGTCCCAAATCTTGAGTACCTCGTCGGAAC
>CABSMN010000174.1 GCA_902478765.1 uncultured Collinsella sp. | reverse complement strand
CACGTCCGGCCGACCTCAAGCGCACGCTTCGCCGCCTGCTCTCCTACATGGGGCATGCCAAGTTCTCGTTGCTCGCGGTGGGCGTGTTCGCCTCCGTCGCCGCCATCGCGAGCCTCGTCGGCACCTACATGGTGCGCCCCATCGTTAACGGTTTGGCCACGGGCGGGGAGGAACTGCTCGCCAAGCAGGTCATCCTGACGGCGATCATCTACGCTGCGGGCGTGCTCTCGGCCCTGGGCTACTCACAGATCATGGTGCGCGCGGCCCAACGCGTGGTGTCCGATATTCGCCGCGACCTGTTCGCGCACATCCAGATGCTGCCGCTGAGCTACTTCGACAGCACGCGCTCGGGCGACATCATGAGCTTTTTCACCAACGACGTCGACACCGTCTCCGAGGCGCTCAACAACAGCTTTGCCAACGTGATCCAGGCGACCATCCAGGTGATCGGCACCACGGCCATGCTCATCATCCTCAACTGGCAGCTCACGATTATCACGCTCGTGTGCGACGCGGCCATCGTGCTGTACGCGCGCTACTCGGGCATCCGCTCCAAGCGCTTCTTTGCTGCCCAGCAGGCGTCGCTCGGCGACTTGGACGGATACGTCGAGGAGATGGTCTCGGGCCAAAAGGTCATCAAGGTCTTTAATCACGAACAGGCCAACGTGGCTGGTTTTGACGTGCGCAACCAAGAACTGCGCCGCACCGGCACCGCCGCCGTGAGCTATGCCAACTCCATGGTGCCCATGACCGTCGTGATTGGCTACGTCAATTATGCCATCGTTGCCGTGGCGGGCGGCATGCTCTGCATCAAGGGACTCGCCGACGTAGGTGCGCTCGCAAGCTACCTGGTCTTTGTGCGTCAGGCTGCCATGCCCATCAACCAGTTCACGCAGCTGGGCAACTTCTTGCTCAACGCGCTGGCCGGTGCCGAGCTCCTGTTCGCCGCGATGGACCTTGAGCCCGAGGTGGACGAGGGCTGCGTGGAGCTGGTGCAGACGGGCGAGTCTGCATGGGCGTGGAAGATTCCCGAGGGCCGTGGCGTGGGCGCATATGGGCATCTGCACGATGTGGCGTCGGTCGACGATGCGGGCCGTGCGGTGGCTGTCGACGGCACCGAGCTTGTGACCGGTCTGGTGCCGCTCGCCGGCGACGTGCGCTTCCATACCGTGGACTTTTCCTACGTGCCGGGCACGCGTGTGCTCACGGACCTCAATCTGTTTGCCAAGCCGGGGCAAAAGATCGCCTTTGTGGGCTCGACGGGCGCCGGAAAGACGACCATCACCAACCTCATCAACCGCTTCTACGAGGTCGATGACGGCGAGATCACGTACGACGGCATCGACGTCAAGCACATCGCCAAGGCTAGCCTGCGCGGGTCGCTCGGCATTGTGCTGCAGGATACGCACCTGTTTAGCGGCACCATTGCGCAGAACATTCGCTTTGGCAAGCTCGACGCGACCGACGAGGAAGTGCGCGCCGCCGCCGAGGCCGCCTGCGCCGACTCGTTTATCCGCCGCTTGCCGCAAGGCTACGACACACCGGTCACAGCCGATGGCGCCAATCTGTCACAGGGCCAGCGGCAGCTGCTCGCCATCGCGCGCGTGGCCGTGGCCGATCCGCCGGTGCTCATCCTGGACGAGGCCACGAGTTCCATCGATACACGCACCGAAAAGCTCATCGAGCGCGGCATGGACCGCATCATGCGCGGCCGCACCACGTTTATGATCGCGCACCGCCTGTCCACCGTCCGCGACGCCGACGCGATCATGGTCCTCGAGCACGGCCGCATCATCGAACGCGGCACCCACGAAGAGCTGCTCGCCCAGCACGGCGAGTACTGGCAGCTGGCGCATGGCTTAAAAGAGTTGGATTAACCCGTTCGAGCACGATGCTTTGAGCCCTCCGTGCCCCCTCACCTAGCCTCAAACCATCACAACATTCGACGCTTTTTGCCAAAATCGGGAAATGCATCGAATGTTGTGATGGTTTTTCTACCACTCGACCGGATGGAATCGCTTTCTTGCGCACGAAGGTGTGCGGACCCGTGGGCAGGGGAATAAGGTTGGTTATCCGACTCCATTGGAGGGCTCATGGACCTGCCGATCGTCCTGTCCCATAAGACTGCTTGGCTGTACCACAACGTGGCGCGCCCGTCCGAGCCGCTCTCGCGAGCAAGCAGCCTATACGACGAGGACTCGCTTGCTAGCGAGGCGGAGCCGACTGCGGACCTGCCCAAATTGGGGCTCGATGCCAAGGGGCTGAGGGCTTCGACGGCAGTTGGGATCGTTACCGACTATCTGGTTTCGCTTGGTATTCCACGAGAAGAGCTCGATCATATCGATACGCTCGTCAACTTCGATTTTGAGCGCTCGACGCCGGCTGGATTTAGGTGCCGCGTGTTTGGGGCGCCGGTACCTCCAGGCCATCTTATCGAGGTGGCAGAGGGCCTTCTAGTGGTTGATGAGGCCATGTGCTTTGTCCAGGCGGGTTCGTGGATGAGCGAACCCGAGCAGCTGGAATATGGCTACGAAATATGCGCCCGATACCATCTGAATCATCTGTCGACAGGCGATTATATCGAGATGGGGCAGAGGTATACCGTTGCCGACTTGATTGCCTATTGCAATGAGAACCGATCTCGTCAGGGGGCTATACGCGCGGCCGCCGTGCTCAAGCGCGTGCACGATGGCGCGCGGTCGCCCATGGAGACGGCCACCGCAATCATGGTCGTTGCAAAACGTTCCCAGGGCGGGCTGGGATACGCCAAGATCGAGCTCAACCATCGGGTCGATGTTCCCAACGAGTTCAAGTATCTCGCAAAGGCCGGGTATTTCGAGATCGACGTATATGCGCCTGCGAGCGGTACGGGAATTGAATACAACGGCTCGGACCATCTTGATAAACAGCGCAGCGCATCTGATGCGGAGCGTATGACCGTGCTGAGCGCGCTGGGCTTTAGGATGATCGTCCTCACCGGGACTCAGTTTGCCCACCAGCTGCAATTGCACCGGGCTATGAACGCCATCGCGCTCGCTATGGGCCTTAAGTGCGACCGAAGCGAAGCGTTCCAGAAGCATCAAAACGACCTGCGAGAATTTGTGATTCGGCACTGGGACGGCGGTCTTTAGGGGCGCTTTGGTCCTTCTACGGGGTGCTGTGGGCAGGCAAACCATCACAACATTCGACGTTTTTTGCCAAAATCGGGAAAAGCATCGAATGTTGTGATGGTCTGTGCTGAGGATGGGCTTGGTAAGCCGGTCTTGCTCGAAGTGACCTGTCCTGTCGTACGGGTGTCGGCATGATTCTCTCGTGGGGTATTATGTTTTCCGAAGAATAAAACGCCGCGTGAGGGGAGGGCTGCGTGGACGGGCATGTGCAACATGACGGCTTTGGCCGCGATATCAACTACCTGCGCATTGCCGTTACCGACAAGTGCAATTTCCGCTGCATTTACTGCATGCCGGCCGATGGCGTGGCGCCCCGCGCGCACGACGAGCTGCTCAGTGCCGAGGAAATCGCCCGCTTTGTGCGCCTGGTGGCGGGGGAGGGCATTCGCCGCGTGCGCCTGACGGGTGGCGAGCCGCTGGTCAGCCGCCGTATCATCCCGCTCATTCGTGACATCCGCGCGATTCCGCAGATCGAGGACATCTCGCTTACCACCAACGGCGCCCTGCTGCCCAAGCTAGCGCCGCAGCTCAAAGATGCCGGGCTTAACCGCGTCAACATTTCGCTCGACACGCTCGACCCTACGCTGTTTGGAAAGATCACGCGCCTGGGTCGGCTCGAGCAGACCATGGCTGGCATCGACGCGGCGCTGGCTTGGGGCTTTGAGCCCGTTAAGGTCAACTGCGTTGTGGTGCGCCGGCCTGTCTCTTATACACATCTCCGAG
>CABSMN010000173.1 GCA_902478765.1 uncultured Collinsella sp. | reverse complement strand
TCAGATGGCCATCGAGCAGTGCCCACTGCTGGTCGGTCACGCGCTCCATAAGGAAACGGTCGTGCGTCACCAGGATTAGCGTGCCGGGCCAGCCGTCGAGCAGGTCCTCGACAATCGCGAGCATGTCGGTATCCAGGTCGTTGCCGGGCTCGTCCAGGATGAGCACGTTGGGTTCGTCCAGGATCGTCAGCAACAGCGACAGGCGGCGGCGCTGGCCGCCCGAAAGATCGCCGATGCGGCTCCAGAGCTGCTGCGTCGTAAAGCCCAGACGCTCGCAAAGCTTCTCGGGCGAAGTCTCCTTGCCGTCGATGACGTAGTACTTCTTATAGTTGCTGAGCACCTCGCGAATCGTGTCGCCCATGTAGGGCTCGAGTTCCTCGAGCTGCTGCGACAGCACGCCAAAGCGCACCGTCTGGCCGATCTTTACACGACCGCGTAAGGGCGCAATCTTGCCCTGAATCACGTCGAGCAGTGTGGACTTGCCGGCGCCGTTCTCGCCCAAAAGACCATAGCGGTCGCCCGCACCAATAAGCCAGGTCACATCGGTGAGCACCTGTTTGGACGCGCCATCGGCATCCGCATAGCCGGCGTCCACGTCGACTACATCGATAACCTGCTTGCCCAGGCGGCTCACGGCCAGGCGCTTGAGCTCCAGCTCGTCACGTACGGGCGGCACGTCGGCGATCAGCTCGCGAGCAGCCTCAACGCGAAACTTGGGCTTGGTGGAACGCGCCTGGGCGCCGCGGCTCAGCCACGCGAGCTCCTTGCGCGCCATATTGCGACGGCGCTCCTCGGTAACGGCGGCCATGCGGTCGCGCTCCACGCGCTGCAGGATATATGCCGAGTAGCCGCCCTCGAAGGGATCGACCTGGCCGTCGTGAACCTCCCACATGCTGGTGCAGACCTCGTCCAAGAACCAGCGATCGTGTGTGACCACGAGCATCGCGCCCTGACCGCGCTGCCAGCGGGCCTTTAAGTGACGCGCAAGCCAGTTGATGGTGCGCATGTCCAGGTGGTTGGTGGGCTCATCGAGCATGAGCACGTCATAGTCGCCGATCAGCAGGCGCGCGAGGTCCACGCGGCGGCGCTGACCGCCCGAGAGCTCGCCTACCATGCCCTCCCAGGGCACATCGCTAATGAGGCCGGCCAGGATCTGGCGCGTACGCGGGCTCGAGGCCCACTCGTACTCGGGCGTGTCGCCCACAACGGCATGATGCACGGTATCGGTGTCGACAAGCTGGTCCTTTTGGCCGAGCAATCCGATCGTCGTGCCGCGGCGGTGCGTCACGCGGCCGTCGTCGGGCTCCAACGTGCCGGCGAGCACGCTCAGCAGCGTCGACTTACCGTCGCCGTTTTTACCGACAATACCAATACGGTCGCCCTCGCCCACGCCGAGCGTCACGCTATCGAAAATATGCTTGGTGGGAAACTCTAGGCTGACGGAATCGCATCCCAAAAGAATCGCCATATGCCCTGCTCCTTCGTAGAAATTCAACGTTGTCCATGATAGCAGCGAAAAGGCAGGCCGCACACGACACAAAAAGGCGGGCCATCTCCCGCAAGAGATGACCCGCCTCTCCAATCAGTCCCGCGACAACCGTGGCCGCCGCGGGCCTCAAACATGTCCCGGACTAGGAGAACATGCCGGTGAGGTAATCATTCAGCCGCTTATCCTTGGGCCGTTGGAAAATCTCGTCAGTTTCGTCGTACTCGACCATATCGCCCATGTAGAAGAACGCCGTGCGGTTGGACACACGCGACGCCTGCTCCATGTTGTGCGTCACGATGACGATGGCGCGCTCGGCCACAATCGACGACATGAGGTCCTCGATCGCCAATGTCGAGATGGGGTCGAGCGCCGAGCAGGGCTCGTCGAACAGGATCACATCGGGGTTGAGCGCCAGCGTGCGCGCGATGCACAGGCGCTGCTGCTGACCGCCCGAAAGCGCATAGGCGCTCTTGTCGAGCTTGTCCTTGACCTCGTCCCACAGCGCCGCGCCGCGCAGGCTCTCCTCGACCATGCGGTCGAGCTCGTCGCGGTCGGTGATACCGTGGCGCTTGGGCGCAAACGTGATGTTGTCGCGGATGGACTTGCGAAACGGGTTGGGCTGCTGGAACACCATGCCAATGGAACGGCGCAGCTCATACGTGTTCTCGGTCTTGGTGTTCACGTTGCGCCCGCGGTAGTTGATCTCGCCCTCCACGCGGCAGCCGCGAATCTCGCGATTCATCAGATTGAGGCTGCGCAAAAAGGTCGACTTACCGCAGCCCGAAGGCCCGATGAGCGCCGTGATCTCGCCCTTGTGAAAGTCGAGCGACGTGTCGTGCAGCGCATGGTGGTCGCCATAGTACACGTTGACGTCCTTGGTGGAGAGCACGACCTCGTCGCTCACGGCCTTACCACTTATGCGAGCATGTTTCTCGCTCTCCCCCACGCTCGACAGAAAGTCCTGGGTCTCGGACATGGCCGCCTCGGTTGCGGGCGTTGCATTCATCTCGCTCATTCGGCCGTCATCTTCCTTGCCAGTTGCTTGCCCACGATGCGGGCGATTACGTTAAACAGCAGCACGCAAATCATCAGCAGCGCCGCAGTGCCCCAAACGATCTGCTGCGCCTCGGGGCTGCCCTCGCCGTAGATCTTGTAGATGTGCACGGCGAGCGACTCACCGGGGCGGAACACGTTCCAGGCGCAGGTGGGGCTCGACAGGTTAAAGCTCAGAAAGTTCAGGCGGACCGGCGAGCTCATGCCCGAGGTAAAGAGCAGCGCTGCGGCCTCGCCAAACACGCGGCCGGCCGAAAGCACGATGCCGGTCACGATGGCGGGCATGGCCTCGGGAATCAGGATGTGCAGCGTGGCCTCCCAGCGGGTGAGGCCCATGGCCAGGCACGCATCGCGCTGCGCCTGCGGCACGTCCTCGAGCGCCTGCTGAATCACGCGCACCAGGATCGGGATGTTGAACATGGTGAGCGCGACGGCGCCGGAGATGATGGAGTACTTCCAGCCCAGCTGCACCGAGAACACCAAAAAGCCGAACATGCCGACGACGATGGAAGGCAGCGAGGACAGCGTCTCGATGGCGGTGGAGGCGATGTCGCGGACAGGACCGTCGGGTGCGTACTCGACCAGGAAGACCGCGCCGCCCAGGCTGATGGGCACCGAGATGATCAGTGTGATCAGCAGCAGGTAGAACGAGTCGAACAGCTGGTAGAGCACGCCGCCCTGGGTGCCGTTGGCGCGCGACGGCTCCGTGAGGAAGCCCGGCTGGAACAGCGTCGAGATGCCCTCGAACAGGATGTAGGCCACCATGGAAACGACGATGAGCATGACGATGGCGACGATTGCCGTCAACACGCCCGTGGCGATGCGGTCCTGTTTTTGGACGCGCCCGAGTCTCGCCTCGTCGATGTGGATGCGCGTGCTAGCCACGAGCCTTCGCCCCCTTGCGGCCAATGAGATGGATGATCAGGATGAAGATGAGGCTCATGCCCATCAGCAGCAGGCCGAGCGCCCACAGGACGTCGTCCTGGGCCGAGCCCTCGGCATAGACCGCCATGGACGTGGTGAGCGTGGTGGTGATGGTCGAGGCCGGCGACAGCAGCGACGTCGGCATGGCCTCAATACCGCCGATGACCATGCGCACGGCGAGCGTCTCGCCAAAGGCGCGGGTCATACCCAGAATGACCGCAGTCATGAGCGACGGCATGGCGGACTTGAGCACCACGTGCCAGATGGTCTGCCAGCGGGTGTAGCCCAGCGCGAGCGAGCCCTGGCGGTAGCTGTCGGGCACGGCGCGCAGGCCATCGACCGAAAGCGTGGTCATCATCGGCAGGATCATGACGGCCAGCACGATGGCGCCGGGCAAGATGCCCAAGCCCGTGCTTACGTGGAAAACGCTCTTCATACTGTCTCTT
>CABSMN010000172.1 GCA_902478765.1 uncultured Collinsella sp. | reverse complement strand
CAGCATCTGGGTCTGGACGACACCGACCTCATGCTCCGCACGGTACAGGCCGAGTTCAACCTCAAGAACCTATTCGCGAAATAACCGATCCATCTGCGGGAGCGCCTGCCAGGCACAGTGCAATCCGTCTGGAGGCACCGGCACGCAGTAAACTAGGGCGCAGTCTTATGGCTGCACCCTAGTTTGCATCAAAACGAGCAAATTCGCGTGCTTCACATAGTCGGCAGGTTGGCCCACCTACTTTTTTCGAGTTGTTCGGCCAGCTGAACCACTAGTCGAGGCCCCTTGAACCGCAATCGAGCGCTATAGTCGCCCCAATTTCGCAACCAAGCCCCATAAATCTACCTGAATCAATTCGAATAGGACGTTGCGATCGCACCATTCGTATAGGATAAGGCCGAATAACTCAAATAATGTTGGTGAGGCATCTGAGCGGTCGGCAAAAACGCTTAGAAGCTACGAATCCGCAACTAAAGTTCACCAAAATGGGGCGGCCGACAGAAACCTCCCCAGCCGAAGCTGCCCCCCTCAATACGACAGCTCAAAACCCACCGTTCGCAGAAGATAAGCCGCGCCCCAATACCGTTGCCCGAAGTTTCGGGCGTATATGGCGTCCGCTATGCCATCATGCGCGTATGGGAATCGTTCTGTCACATACCACGGCACGCGCTGTATACCAAACAGTCAACTCGCTCGCAAGCTACGCGACCGATCCCATACCCATGGAAAAGATCAAGGTGTCTGCGCCGACCACGTCCGACCTGGAAGCGGCGCGAGCATGGCTCAACAGATAGTATGTCGATTCTGAAAGCATCCATGTGCTGACGTTTTCCAATAATGCCAAAAGGCACCGCAAGGGCTGCATCTGCCACTGCACGCGCTATACGTTTGATGCAGAAAGCTACCTAGAACTCGAGCCGAACGTCCACATCGTCGATATCAAGCTGTGCGCGTTAGAAGCAGCAGCCGACCTCAACCTTTCGGAGCTCGTTGAGTATTACTTTGAAATCTGCGGCTCCTACGCGCTTGGAACGTCCGACGAAACTCAATATCGCGAGCGCCCAGCCCTAACCAGCGTTGAAGAGCTCAGAGCCTTCTTTTCAGAGGCATCGGGGTATCGTGGATCTAATAAAGCACTTAAGGCACTTTCTTATGTACGCGAAGGCTGTCGCTCCCCACTCGAAACGGCGTTTGTCATGATGCTGACAATGCCCAAGTCAATGGGTGGCTTAGCCATACGCGCTATCAAAACGGACTATCCGATCCCAGTCCCCAAAAGATACGCCGCCCTAACGCGACGGACGGTTTTCTACCTCGACGCGCTGCTCGAAAATTCGATGACCGATATCGAATACAACGGCTTTTACCACGACGAGCCCGAACAGCAATCAATTGACGAGGAACGCCGAAACACGCTGCGAAACATGGGATATGCCGTTATCACAGTTAGTCGTCATTCGTTTTTCAAGCAGTCCGCTTTTAGACGGGTCATGGAAGCGATTCGCATTCGCGAGAAGATATGGCCCGGTCGACTCCCGGATAACTTCGCCATCCTGCAAGAAACTCTTCGTCAATTTGTCTTGCGGCGCTACTTCGAATACGGCCGCCGCGTCCTGGAGACACTCAAAGAAGAAGAGGCCGCCAAGCGCGAAATTGCAAGCCAATATCCGCAAGCTGATGACCCGAGCATCAACGATGTGCCAGAACCCGACGACATGCAACACGTCGGGGCCCTTGCTGAGGAAATCAATGGGCCTTGGGAAAGCGACATTTTCGCAAAAATCGATGAAAACCGCACGGAAGACGACACGATTATTGATCTAATTGAGAATTCGCTCTTCTAAAGGCGATCTCTGCGGATGTCCACCTACATTTTTCGACTTATTCGGCCACCGATGTGCCAGATTGGCTGCAGCAATGCTCAATATAACTTTAGATAAAACTGATTCTGCAGGAACTCCCGTAGAGGAAGAACTGATTCTCGCGGTATTTAACACGATAAAGTACAAATATGAACAGTTCTAATGCTTCTCAAGGTGGCTTTCTTAGCATGCTGGCCGAACATCTCGAAATATGTTGGCGAGCATTGCGTCGATGTCTCCCAACCCGCAGAAAATCGCCGAGGCGGCAAGCAGTCATCGAAATTATCGCAAATTGTATTGACATATGAACATGCGCTCATATAATCGGAAGTAATTTATATGAGCGCATGTTCATATGAAAGGATATTGCAATGAGCAGCCACGCTGATGAAACAAAGACTGGCATCGAGGCCACCGAGCCGATCGTCCCCACCACCTGCTCGCCCGAGGACCTTCCCGACGAGGAGCTGTTGTACGACCTGGCCGACCTGTTCAAGGTCTTCAGCGACACCACACGCATCAAGATTCTCTATGCCCTCATGGGTCGCGAGCTCTGCGTGGCTGACATCGCCGAAACGACCGCGACCTCGCAGTCTGCGGTGTCGCACCAGCTGCGCACGCTTAAGCAGTCGCACCTGGTCAAGTTCCGCCGCGACGGCCGCAACATTCTCTACTCGCTCGCCGACGATCACGTCTACACCATGCTTAACCAGGGCATGAGCCATATCTGCGAATAGCAATCAACCACGGTATCAGCGCGGCCGGCACCCAGACCGCTAACACAGGGAAAGGAACCCACCATGAAAAAGCAGTTTAAGCTCGACGAGATCGATTGCGCCAACTGCGCGCGCGAGCTTCAGGACGAACTTGCCAAGCTCGAGGGCGTCAAGTCCGTTTCGGTCAACTTTATGACCCAGAAGCTGACGCTCGAGGCCGACGACGCCAAGTTCGACGAGGTCCTGGACCGCGTCGTTGAGTTCACCGCCGACGCCGAGCCGGACTGCGAGATCATTCTCTAACCCGCGCATACGTTGACCTGCGAGGCCGCGCTTGCCGCGGCCTTTGCTCGCGAAATTATATGAGCGAGTGTTCATAAACCCAAATGAGAGGTTTGAATCATGACAGCCGCCGATCCCAAAAAGAAAAAGAAGAAGCGCAAGAAGAAAGAGTCCCTTGAGCATAAGCGCAACCGCATCCTGGTAGCACTGGGCATTTTTGCCGTTGTTTATGCCCTCGACGAGCTCGGCGCCCTCGCTATCGCATTTGGGGAGCCCGGCAACATCTACGCCAGCTTTGTGCTGTTCCTCGTGCCGTTTTTGATTGCCGGCTACGACGTACTGCAAAAGGCATTCAATAACATCCGCCGCGGCAAGGCCTTCGACGAGAGTTTCCTTATGGCCGTCGCGACCATCGGCGCGTTTGCCATGGTGCTCTTCCCCGACACCGACCCGCACATGGCCGAAGGCGCCGCTGTCATGCTGTTCTACCAGGTCGGCGAGTTGTTCCAGGCATACGCCGTGGGCAAGAGCCGCAAGTCGATCAGTGCCATGATGGACATCGCGCCCGACTACGCTAACGTCGAGCAAGCCGACGGCACACTCGAACAGGTCTTTCCCGATGACATCGCCGTCGGCACCGTGATCGTGGTCAAGCCCGGCGAGCGCGTGCCTATCGACGGCGTCATCGTCGAGGGCGAAACCCAGCTCGACACCGCCGCACTCACGGGCGAGTCGGTCCCCCGCCCGGCCAAGACCGGCGACGATATCATCAGCGGCTGCATCAACATGACGGGCCTCATCCACGTGCGCACCACCAAGCCCTTTGGCGAGTCAACCGTCGCGCGTGTTCTGGAGCTCGTGGAGAATGCCAGCGAAAAGAAGGCGCGCACCGAGAACTTCATCACGCGCTTTGCCCGCGTCTACTCCCCCGCCGTCACTGGCGCTGCCGCGGTGCTCGCGCTTGGCGGCGGCCTGATGACTGGCGCTTGGTCCGATTGGATCCTGCGCGGCCTGACCTTCCTGGTCGTCAGCTGCCCGTGCGCCCTCGTGATCAGCGTACCGT
>CABSMN010000171.1 GCA_902478765.1 uncultured Collinsella sp. | reverse complement strand
TAGTCTCGTGGGCGCGGAGATGTGTATAAGAGACAGCGCGAGCACTCCTGCGGCTTTGACCGCGAGGCCCGCGTCCCGTGCGTTTCGGGCTGCCCGGCGCACGTCGACATTCCCGGGTACATTTCGCTGGTCGAGGCCGGCCGCTATGCCGACGCCGTCAAGGTCATCCGCAAGAACAATCCGCTGCCGCTCGTCTGCGGCCTGGTGTGCGAGCATCCCTGCGAGATGCACTGCCGCCGTGGCATGGTCGACGACCCCATGAACATCCTCGCCCTCAAGCGTTTTGCCGTCGAGCACAGTGACCTCAACGACCACAAGCCGCATGTAGTGGACAACACCGGCAAGCGCGTCGCCGTGATCGGCGGCGGCCCGGCCGGCCTTTCCTGCGCCTACTACCTGGCCGTGATGGGCCATAAGGTGACCATCTTTGAGCAGCGCCACCACCTGGGCGGCATGCTGCGCTATGGCATCCCCAGCTATCGTCTGCCGCGCGAGCGCCTGCAGGCCGAGATCGACTGGATCTTGAGCGCCGGCATCGACGTTGAGCTCGATCACTCCGTCAACGGCGAGGAACTTGCCCGCCTGCGCGACGAGTTCGATGCCGTCTACCTGGCCATTGGCGCCCACAGCGATAAGAAGCTCGGCCTTCCGGGCGAGGAAGCGCTCGGCGTGGAGTCGGCCGTCAAGATGCTGCGCGCCATCGGCGACGACGAGCTGCCCGACCTGAGCGGCCAGCGCGTGTGCGTCATCGGCGGCGGCAACGTGGCCATGGACGTGGCGCGCTCCGCCGTGCGCTGCCGTGCCGAAAAGGTGAGCATCGTCTACCGCCGTCGCATCTGCGACATGACGGCCCAGGACGCCGAGATCGCCGGCGCCCAGGCCGAGGGCTGCGAGGTGCTGGAGTTGACCGCCCCGCTCGCTATCGAGACGGGCGAGGAAGGTCGCGTGAGTGGCCTGCGCGTGCAGCCGCAGATTATCGGCGAGCCCCGTCGTGGGCGTCCGGCCCCGCGTGCCGCCGCCACGCCCGAGCGCGTCATTCCCTGCGAGCGCGTGTTTGTGGCCATTGGCCAGGACATCGATTCCAGGCCGTTTGAGGACATGGGCATCGCTTGTAAGTGGGGCTGCGTGGTCACCGATTCGGATGGCGCCGTGCCCAACTTCGATGGCCTCTTTAGCGGCGGTGACTGCCAGACCGGTCCCGCCACCGTCATCCGTGCCATCAACGCCGGCCGCGTGGCTTCGGCAAATATCGACCGCTACCTGGGCTTTGACCACAAGATCAAGCTCGAGGTCGAGCTGCCGACCGTCCAGTTTAAGGGCAAGCATGAGTGCGGCCGCTGCGAGCTGGGCGAGCGCGAGGCCGGCGAGCGTATTCACGATTGGGATCTGGTCGAGCAGGGTCTCACCGAGCAGGAGGCGCGCCAGGAGGCGAGCCGCTGCCTGCGTTGCGATCACTTTGGCTTTGGCGCGTTCCGCGGAGGGAGGAACCTGGAATGGTAGAGCCCAACAACACCACCGTCAGCGACAACACCGAAAACGGAGCGCATAACATGGTCAAGCTCACTATCGATAATTGCGAGGTCGTGGTTCCCGAGCACACCACGATCCTGGATGCGGCCAAGTCCGTCAGCATCCAGATTCCCACCCTGTGCTACCTGCGCGATCTAAACGAGATCGGCGGCTGCCGCGTATGCGTGGTCGAGGTTGAGGGCTGCGACCAGCTGGTTGCCGCCTGCAACAACTACGTGCTCGACGGCATGGTGGTCCACACCAACAGCCCCAAGGCCCGCGAGGCGCGTCGCACCAACGTGCAGCTGCTGCTGTCCCAGCACGACTCGCGCTGTACGAGCTGCGTGCGCAGTGGTAACTGCAACCTGCAGACCATCGCCAACGACCTGGGTATCTTCTATCTGCCGTACGAGCAGCACCTGGCGCGCGAGGGCTGGGACTTCGATTTCCCCATCATCCGCGATAACGACAAGTGCATCAAATGCATGCGCTGCATCAAGGTGTGCGAGAGCGTGCAGGGCTTAGGGATTTGGGACCTGACCAACCGCGCCACGCATACCGCCGTGGGCACCCGCGGGCGTGCGCCGATCGGCAAGACCGATTGCGTCGCGTGCGGTCAGTGCATCACGCATTGCCCGACGGGCGCCCTGCGCGAGCGTGACGATACCGAGACCGTGTTCGACGCCATCGCCGATCCCGACAAGATCGTACTGGTGCAGATTGCGCCGGCCGTGCGTAGCGCCTGGGGCGAGGAGCTCGGCATTCCGCGCGAGGAGGCCACCGTTGAGCGCCTGGCTTGCGCCCTGCGCCGCGTTGGCTTTGAGTACGTGTTCGACACCGATTTCTCGGCCGACCTCACCATTATGGAGGAGGGCTCCGAACTGCTCGAGCGCCTAGGGAAGGCCGTCAAGGGCGAGGGCGACACCCACGGCTGGCCCATGTTCACGAGCTGCTGCCCGGGCTGGGTACGCTTTGTGAAGGCACGTTACCCCGAGTTTGTCGACAGCCTGTCCACGTCAAAGTCGCCGCAGCAGATGTTCGGCGCCATCGCCAAGACCTACTACGCCAAGGTGCTGGGCGTGGAGCCCGAGCGTCTGTTCGTGGTGTCCGTTATGCCGTGCACGGCCAAGAAGGCCGAGCGTGCGCTGCCGAGCATGATGGGCGAGGGCGGCGCGCCCGACGTGGACGTTGCACTGACGGTGCGCGAGATGGTGCGCATGATCCGCGCGAGCCACGTGAGCGTGGACACGCTTACCGAGGAGCCGCTTGATACGCCGCTGGGCTTTGGCACGGGCGCGGGTGTGATCTTTGGCGCCACGGGCGGCGTGATGGAGGCCGCCGTGCGCTCGGCCTATTACCTGGTGACGGGCAAGAACCCCGACGCCGACTTCTTCACCGACGTGCGCGGTCTGGACGGCTGGAAGGAAGCAGTGGCCGATATCGAGGGCACCAGGGTGCGCGTCGCCGTGGCGCACGGACTGGGCAATGCCGCCCGCCTGCTCGACGCGATTCGCGACGGTTGCGTGAGCTATGACTTTGTCGAGGTCATGGCGTGTCCTGGCGGCTGCGTCGGTGGCGGCGGTCAGCCCATCCACGACGGCTGCGAGCTGGCAGCTGAGCGCGGCCAGGTGCTGTGGGGCCTGGATGCCGCTGCGGACATTCGCTTCTCGCACGAGAATCCCGATGTCCAGGCGTGCTACCGCGAGTTCTTGGGCGAGCCACTCTCGCCGCTGGCCGAGGAGCTGCTGCACACCGACCATCACGCATGGACGATGCCTAACGAAGGGACGTGCTAACGATGCGCGCGTTTACTGTTGAGATGACGCGCCGGGGGTTTGCCTCGGCGCTTGCCGCGGGTGCGTTGTCGCTTGCGCTGGTTGGCTGTGGTGGCGGGTCTGCCGGTGCCGGGTCCGCCGCGGGCTCGGCTGCCGGCGGGGCTGCGGGCGCCGCGGGGCCGGTCGAGGTGCACGTCGCCTCGCTCAAGGGCCCGACGTCGATCGGTCTGGTGAGGTTTATGGACCAGGCGGCGAGCGGCGAGACGGACAACGAGTTCGACTTTGCGATCAACACCGCCGCCGACGAGATCGTGCCCAAGGTCATTCAGGGCGATATCGACATTGCCCTGGTGCCAGCCAACGTGGCGAGCGCGCTCTACAACAAGACCGAGGGCGCGGTGCAGGTCATCGACATCAACACGCTGGGCGTGCTGAACGTTGTGACGGGCGATGCGAGTGTGGCCTCGTTTGGCGACCTGGCGGGTCGCACCGTCTACATGACGGGCAAGGGCACGACGCCGGAGTACGTCATGAACTACCTGCTGGAGCGCGCGGGCCTGACCGGCCAGGTGACGCTCGAGTTTAAGAGCGAGCCCACCGAGGTGCTGTCGGCGTTGCTTGCCGATCCGTCTGCCGTGGGCGTGCTGCCGGAGCCGTTCAAGACCTGTCTCTTAT
>CABSMN010000170.1 GCA_902478765.1 uncultured Collinsella sp. | reverse complement strand
GATGTGTATAAGAGACAGCGAGGACGCCGCCAGCTACCTGGAGAGCTTGGGCTTGGAGCAGCCCGGTCTGGACGTGCTCGCGCAGGCAGCCTACAAGCTGCTTGGCCTGCAGTCGTTCTTTACGGCTGGCGAGATGGAGGTCAAGGCCTGGACGGTGCGTCAGGGTGCGACCGCTCCGCAGGCTGCTGGTGTCATCCACACCGACTTTGAGCGCGGCTTTATTAAGGCCGAGGTCATTGGCTATGACGACTACATCGAGCTCGGCGGTGAGCAGGGCGCCAAGGCCGCCGGCAAGCTGCGTATTGAGGGCAAGGACTATGTCATGGCCGATGGCGACGTCGTGCACTTCCGCTTTAACGTGTAAGGACGACGCACATGTTTAAATATGGCAAAAAAGCCGGTTACATGGGTATTGCGCTACTCGTGCTTGCGGTGATTCCGCTGGTGGTCGCAGCGTGTGTTATCCCCAACATTGGTTCCGAGGTGGCAACAAAGTTTAATGCCGCCGGCGAGGCGACGCGCTGGGGCAAGAGCTACGAGTTGCTGGCACTGCCGGTGCTCAACCTGCTGCTGAGCGTGGCGACGTACTTTACGGCAGGACGCCAGGCTAAAAACAATGATGACTCTGCCGCCATGGCGCGCATCGTGTGCGAACGCTACCTGCGCAACGGTTGCATCACGGGTGTGTTCCTCAACGTGGTCAACGTTTACTTTATGTACTCGGCGATTACCGGAACGGGCTTTGGCCTTGGTTTCTAGCTTGTCCTTTTAGGCAACGAGCCTGCACGCATATTCAATGGCTGCTGCGAGGCCGCCGCTCGATCGTGGTTTAAAGACCATGTCGGCGGCGGCCTCGTTTTCGTATCCGGTGCCGCGAAGGGTGAGCGCGGTACCGGCTTCTAAAAGAAGGGGCAGGCCGCGTTGGCTGGTTGCGATTACGGCAGCCTGATTGAGCGAGCAGCTATGCGTTTGGCATTGGATGGCAAGTTCACCTTGCGCCGGGCAAGGGACCAGAACGGCGGCGACGCGACTTGATAGCAATGCAAATGCTGTGCGCTCATCGGGCGAAAGGCATTCGGCTTCAACGACGACGAGCTTGGGCGGTGCGCTGTTTGTGCGAAGCGTGGCTCGGTACATGCGGACCGAAGAACCCGACATAGAAAACTCCTGTGTATTCGGCAAAACGTAAACTATAGTTTACGTTTTTGTTCAGCTCCATTTCAAACTCGGCTGCATGGACGAACGTGCGAAACAGATTCTTGGCAAGCGAGTCGAGCAGACGCGCAGGGACCTTGGTATCTCCAAGGTCGATTTTTGTGTGGCAGCAGGAATCAGCCGCCCCTATCTCGACAGAATCGAAGATGGGACGGCAAATTTCACGCTCAAGGTTCTATTTAAGATCGCGCCAGCACTCGGCATGACGGTGTCAGAGCTTCTCGAGGGCATCGAATAGGGGATACCCGTCGACAACTGAATTACGCCATCGGGATGCGGTCGTGGTTGACTTGGCTGTAGAACAGGCGCTGGATCTCGGCGGCATCACGCGACTGGCCGAGTGCCCACATGGTTTTGGCCACGAGCGTCTCGGTGGTCATGTCATCGCCGCGCAGAATGCCCGGATGATCGGCGTAAGCGCGGCCGACCTCATAAACGCCCAGGTCAAGGCCCTCTTCGGGAACCTGCGTGGTCATTACGACAGTGCGACCCGAGTCGACCCAGCGGAAAATCGCCTCTTGGAACGACTCGCCCGACTCACCAAACTCGGGGATACCGCCAATACCAAAGGTCTCCAGAATCACGGCGTCGTAGCTATCGGCAAGGGCGTCGAGGATGCCCGGGTTTACGCCGGGCGTAAGCTTGAGTACAAATACGCGCGGGTCGATGCTGTCGTAGAAACGAACCGGGTTCTCGTTCTGGTGAGTGCCGTGGAGTCCGTTGCGAACGATGCGGTCGTTGCGGATATAGGCAATGGGCGGATAGTTGACGCTAATGAACGCGTTAAAGCTCATGGTGCGCTGCTTGCGGGCGCGCGTGCCGGCAATGGCTACGCCGCCAAAGACAATCGAGACGTCGTGCGAATGCTCGTCGAGCGCATAGAGCAGGCTCTGGTACAGGTTGAGCTTGGCGTCGGTAAAGGGATTGCCCATGGGCTTTTGCGAGCCGGTGAGCACGATGGGCTTGGGGCTGTCCTGAATCAGGTAGGAAAGCGCTGCCGCGGTGTAGCTCATGGTGTCGGTGCCGTGCAGAATCACGAAGCCGTCGTGGTCGGCATAACCCTCGACGATGACGTCGCGGATACGCATCCAGTCACTGGGGCGCATATTGGTGCTGTCGATGTTCATGGGCTGCACGACGTCGAGCTCGCAGAGGCCCGAGATCTCGGGGACGCTCTGGGCGAGCTCCTCACCGGTCAGGGCGGGGGAGAGGCCGTTGCCGTCCTCGGTCGATGCGATGGTGCCGCCCGTGGCGATGAGAAGGATGCGCTTCATGCTGGTATTCCTATCGTATTTGCCGCCGCAGAGGCGGAGTCGTTCGGCAGTATTGTGGCACAGGGCGTCCAATGTTCAAACGTATTACATCATCTGTAACGTTTGGTAACGCTCCACTTGCTGTCAAATAGGGGCCCAGGTCGTGCGTTTGCCGTGCTCTGATGGCTATGACGGGCGCAGAACCGCTGGTTACGTGTACACTATGAAAGTTATTTTCGTTCATTCACGCGGGTGGGCACCGGCTCCCCGCCAACAGGAGGGGAAACCATGGATCAAAAGGCTTCCGCAAAGGTCCTCGTACTCGACTTTGGTGCGCAGTACGGTCAGCTCATTGCCCGTCGCGTCCGCGACCTCAACGTGTATTCCGAGATTGTCCCCTGCGACATCTCGGCCGATGAGATTCGCGAGATGAACGCCTCTGCGCTCATCCTTTCTGGCGGCCCGGCCTCCGTGTACGCCGAGGACGCTCCGTCCATCGATCCCGCCATCTTTGACCTGGGCCTTCCCGTCCTGGGCTTCTGCTACGGCCATCAGATCACGGCCGTGACGCTCGGCGGCAAGGTCGGCCACTCCGAGGTGGGCGAGTACGGCCGCGCCACCATCACGCGTACGGCCGGCGCCAAGCTCTTTAACTCCACGCCCATGGAGCAGACCGTGTGGATGAGCCACCGCGACGCCGTGTCCGAGGTGCCCGAGGGCTTTACCGTTACCGCCAGCACCGACGTGTGCCCGGTTGCCGCCATGGAGTGCGTCGAGCGCAAGATTTTCACCACGCAGTTCCACCCCGAGGTCAAGCACTCCGAGTACGGTCAGCAGCTGTTGAGCAACTTCCTGTTTGAGATCTGCGGCCTGGAGCCCAACTGGAGCATGGACAACCTGGTCGAGACCATGACGGCCGAGTTCCGCGAGAAGGTTGGCGACGACCGCGTGATTCTGGCCCTGTCCGGTGGCGTCGACTCCTCCGTCGTGGCTGCGCTGGGCGCTCGCGCCGTGGGCAAGCAGATGACCTGTGTGTTCATCAACCACGGCCTGCTGCGCAAGGGCGAGCCCGAGCAGGTGGAGGAGGTCTTCACCAAGCAGTTCGATGTCGACTTTATCCACGTCCACGCCGAGGACCGTTATGCCGAGCTTCTGGCCGGCGTGACCGAGCCCGAGGAGAAGCGCCGCATCATCGGTACGCAGTTCTGGAAAGAGTTCTTCGCCGTGGCGCAGCAGCTCGAGACCGATGGCAAGCCGGTCAAGTACCTGGCTCAGGGCACCATCTACCCCGACATCATCGAGTCCGGCGCTCGCAAGACGGGCGGCAAGACGGCCACCATCAAGAGCCACCACAACCTGATTCCGTTCCCCGAGGGCGTGCACTTCGACCTTATCGAGCCGCTCGACCACTTCTTTAAGGACGAGGTCCGCGCACTTGGCCTGGCGTTAGGCCTGCCGGGTCACATCGTGTTCCGTCAGCCCTTCCCGGGCCCGGGCCTTGCCATCCGCATCATCGGCGCGGTCGACAAGGAGAAGCTCGAGATCCTCAAGAATGCCGACGCCATCGTGCGCGAGGAGCTCGACGCCTACAACCAGCGTCTGTTTGAGC
>CABSMN010000169.1 GCA_902478765.1 uncultured Collinsella sp. | reverse complement strand
TGTGTATAAGAGACAGCGAGAACACCACGGTTGACCGCTTCATACCTGTTTGGGAAGAGAAGATGACGGCAGAAGAGGCTCTTGCCGATGAAGGTCGAAAGAGCAGCATGTTCCAGTGGGAAGTTGGCGACCCCGTCGAGTACAACGGCAGGACATGGCTCACCGGAACGTGCAAGGACAACCGCGGCACCCATACCTATCTCTTTACCGACGTTGAGCCGGGAAGCGTCTGCGTTCTCATCGCGAACTTCGACCTGCACAAGAAAGAAGCCGAGGCGCTTCTCAACTCCATCGAGTTCCCCGACGACATGAAGAAAGCAGTTGACGAGGCACGTGAAGTCGAGATTTCGAGCATCGAGATCAAGTAACGGGGCACCCGTACGCGCCTACGCGAACCCGCGTAGGCGCGCCCCATTAAAACAATGGGCGCCCAACCCGGGGAGGGCCGACAGCATCGGCCCTCCCCTCTTTTGTGCCCTCGCATATTGCCACTTGTCGGCGCAAATCCTGCCCCCAGAATGGGACACATGGCCCACCCGAATGAGCTGCTCACGCGTACAGTAAAGACAGGTAATCCATGGGCGGTTACAGATCGAGGAGGACACGACCATGAAAAAGAAGGCCTTTGCGATTCTCACCCTCTGCATGAGTCTTTTTGCCGCGGTTGCCCTGGTGGGTTGCGGCGGAAGCGGCGGCGCTACCGGCAGTGGCGGTGGCGGCGGCGCAGAAAAGCCAGCCGTGGATATGAGGACCGACTTCATTTGGTTTAAGGTCGAGGTCCCCGGGGGCGTCGAGATCACCGACGTCGCAGGCGACACTGCCGACAGGGCCCAGTTTAAGTTCACCGAGAGCGAGCACGCCAGCGATCGCTTCATCCCCGTCTTCGATCCTGACAAGAACGCCGACGAGCTGTTCGACTACGAGGCAAAGTGGAATGCCAGCTTTGAGTGGACCGAGAATGACCCCGTCAAGTACAACGGCAAGACTTGGCGCAACGCTTCCTATACACACTCGGGCGGCGTAACGACCGAATACTTCACCGACGTTGACGGCGGCAGTGTGTATGTGCGTATCGACAACGTCGAGGAGCACAAGGACGCCGTCGAGACCATGATGAAGTCTCTGGAATTTGCCGACGACATCGCCGAGGCCAAGACCGAGGCCATGGACGTCAAGCTCGACGATATCGAGATCAAGCGCTAAGCGACTGGCGAGCGCAACGGGAAACACGGTCGCAGTGCAAACAAGCGACGGTACCCCAGCGCTTCGTACCCAGGGAGGGCCGGTAAACCGACCCTCCCTTTCTTATGCCTGTAGCCGACGAACGCGAGGATGTCGGACGCCGGAACCGCCCCAAATGTGGCAACAGTACGAAAACGACAAACACCCCAACACGTCCGCCCACCGATTTATTGCGCCGCGCAGACAATTAAACCAGCATCTTTAAACATCTGGGCAGTATAGTGACCAAAACTATCGCATAACCGCACTCTGCGAATGGAGAAGTTATGACCGAACACCATGCCATCAGCCGCCGAGCGTTTACGCTGGGCCTAGGGCTTGCGGCGTTGTCACCACTTGCAAGCCTGCCCGAAACCGCAGCGCCGGGCATTCCCCTGCGAGCGGCATTTGCAGACAACACACCCGCACCGTCGGACAGCCTCGACAATTTCGTCATTCGCCTTCGCCCCGCGGGCTATTTTCGCACCGCGAGCGTCAACCAAGACGGCAACGTACGCGGCAACGTCTGCCACCTGTTTAACGACGGCACGTCCAGCAAGCTCATCCTTGAGAACGTAACGACCAAGAATGACGATACAAACTGGTATGCTATCCGCACCTTGCTCAATTTCGAAGAGCATAAAAAGACGGGCTACAGCATTTGGTCGGTCGACGACGACTCTGACAAAGATGGAAAGGTCATCCACGTATGGGGCGGCGAGTATGACAACAAGCCCAGCCGCGCTTTTGCGTTCGAGCGTCAATCAAACGGAACCTATATCATCCGAGACCGCACGGTCGAGAAAGAAACCGAGAAAAAAGACATTAAGTACCTGGCAATAGAATCGAACGGCGAAGACCAGGACAACAATAAGATCTGCCATAAGAGTGAGAGCATTCCGTGGGAGCTCGAACTTATCGGTTACGACATGAAAAAGAACGATGCCACGGTTAGCAGCATCGACTGGATCACGTATAGCAGCTACGTCGATGGGCCATGTTGGATGAGCCACGTCGACGACGACAAGTACCTCGACGAACTGAGCATCCCGGGTACGCACGATTCGGGCACCTGCAGCGTGGACAACGACACTGAGCCCCAATCCTCGCAAGTAAAATGCCAGCAGGATTACATTCCCACGCAGTTGCTCGAGGGAATCCGCTATTTTGATATCCGACTCGGAAAGGGCAACGACCCCGGTATCTGCCACGGGGATTTCTACCTATTCAAAAAAGACGGGTACTATCTGCATCTCTCCGATGTCATCGGGTACTTTAAAACGTTTTTGAGCGAAAACCCGAGAGAAGCGCTTATCATGCTCGCATCGCGCGGCAACGACGAGGCTACCGATGACAGTGTTACGACGGCCTTCGCCAAGGTTATGGCCGATAACCCCGATCTGTTCTATACGTCGAGCCATGTCCCCACGCTGGGCAAGGTGCGCGGAAAGATCGTTCTGCTGCGTCGATTTAGGCTCGCCGGCAACAGTGTAAGCGGCCACACGTGGGGCCTCGACCTTACCGAATGGGATGACAAGATCAAGGCTCACTCCGACAGCGCCACTATGTGTCTTGTCCAAGACGCGCGGGGCTTTGAAGCCGCGGGGGAAACAGGCGACAAAGAGCCCTATTGCACCAAGGTATACGCCCAGGACAAGTACAAACTCACGGGAACCGACAAGCTCAGCTGGGTCGATAATGCGCTGAAGGAAACGACCGGGCGCACGCGCAACAAGGTGGACGTCGTGGACGATGACGGGGCCAAGGTGCAAGTCCAGGAGCGTTGCTGGTCTATCAACTACACCAGCTGCACGGGCTTGTCGCACGGAGGCAATCCTTTTACCTCGGCACGAGTGGTCAACGAGCATCTGTATAAGAGCCCGTACATCAATCCCAGCGGCATCGAGGATACAAAGTCAGATTACCTCGAGCACATTGGCATCATCGCATCCGACTTTGTTGATGCGGCGCTGGCCCGGAGCATCTACCAGCGCAATTACGATGCACAGCACAAGCAGACGGCTTCGTACTATCTCCCGTACTATCTCCCGACCCGCATGCGCATGACGTACGGCGACTCGCTGAGCGATGCCTCGCTCCAGGATGGCAAGACCGTTGGCGAGGGTCGTTTCCGCCTTGTCGACAGCAGCAACGTACTCAACGTGGCGGCTTCGGGCCATGCGTTTGCCATTGAATACGTGGATGTTGATGCCCTGGGCAACGAGACCGTTACAAGACTGCAGGGCCCCGTGCCCATCGATATCGATCCACGCGCGCTGACGCCTCACTTTGAGGGGCTCGAAGGCCTTAAGGCCGGCGAGGACGTGCGTGCCAAGATTGCGGCATCACTCGAGGGCAAGCTCGAAACCGATGCCTGCACGGCCCAGCTAGAATTTGTGCACGACGCGAACGGCGCTCCGAGCACGGCAATGGCCGATGGCGAAACATTTGCCGCAGGAACGTACTGGGTGCGCGTGAACGGTCTCTTGGGCGACGCGGCGCAGAACTACACGCTCGCCAGCGACGGAGCCGCAAGCTTTACCGTAGCGGCCTCGGGCAGTGCGGGCGGCACCGGCAGCGGCACGGGTTCCAACGCAGGCAGCGCCGACAAGAACGACAAGGGCAACAAGAGAGACCAGGGCAAGAGCTCGGGCGGAAAGCTCGCCAACACGGGCGACGGTTCTGGCGTTGCCGTCGGGCTCGCTGCCGCCGCCGTAGCGACGACGGTCGCCGGCGCAGCAATGCTTGCCAGTGACCGCGACAATACCGAGGACGTTAACGAATAGGCAAGCCAGTCTTTTGGGCGCATCAACTCAATCGGGGCGCAGAATACCGTCTGTCTCTTATACACATCTGACGCTGCCGACGAAGC
>CABSMN010000168.1 GCA_902478765.1 uncultured Collinsella sp. | reverse complement strand
CCCATGCCGGCCCAGAGGGCGGGCGCATGCATGCGCGGTGCCAGCTGTGTAAAGGTGGCGGTGAAGAACGTGACGAAAAAGCCCGAGCTCAGGTAAAAGACGATAAGGCCCAGGTTGGGATCGGCCCCGGCCTCTACGGCTAGGATGGAAATGGTCGAGAGTACGGCGATGCCGAGCATGACGAGTCCCATGTATCGGCGTTCGGCAAGATCAAAGATAATGCCGGCGGCAAGGCCGCTCGCCGCCAAAAAGAGGCGCGGCCATGTTTGCACGGCAATGGTGCCGTGGGCGTTGGAGAGCGTGACCACGTTGTCCAGGGTCGAGAACAAGCAGGCAAGAATCATGATGAGCGCGATGCTCCAGCATGCCTGCTTGGCGAGGGCGTGCGAGGGCTCAACAAAGGGATTGATGGCGCGGCTGGAGCTCTCGGCGGCCTTTTGGGGAACGACGCTGAGTGCGGAGATGGCGATGGTCGCTATGCCAAGGACGATGAGCTCTGCGATGCCGCCGCAATTGAGCAGGTTGATGGCGAACTGCATCAGGATGCCCGCGGCATAGGCCGCTCCTGCACCGGTGGCGAGCTTGGGATCATCCTGGAATGCCAATGAAAAGGCGTGGTGCGCTGCGGCACCCAGCAGACCGAGCCCAAAGAATGCCACGCAGCCCAGAATCTCGAGCACAAGCGAACCCGTGGGGGACTGGATTTGGGTCAATCCCAGGATGGCGATGGGAACGGCGGCGCTGACGGCTGCCTGGGGCTGGCCTTTGCGTTGGGCGAGACCGAGCAGTGGTGCATATCCGATAAAGCCGATGACGCTGGCACCAAGGATAAAGCCCTGTGCGAGCACAACGCGCTCGGCGCCGGCGAGCAGGCCGACATTGATGTCGAAGCGAAACTCGACGGAAAGAAAGGCGAAGGTAAAAAGCGCGAGTGCCAGAAGCGCGTTGATTTTAGGCTTGCTTAGGTTCAAGGACGGTCCTTTGGATGGACGAATGATTGTGTCCCCGATTGTAGCGTCCTTGGGACGAGTGTGGCGATGGCGAAATCATATTGAATTAAACCGCAGTTAGAGGCCTAGGTTCGCATCTACGAACCTAGGCGTGCGGAGTCATTTGGCACATCTTGGTGGTACAGGACCACCACAAAGGGGACAGGCACCTTTGTGGTGGTATGGCCCATCGACCAAGGAGGCCGTTATGAACGGAAGCCACTTTGATAAGCAAACTCAGCGTGAGCGTACCTGCTCGCTGGTTCACGGTACCTGGCGTTGTGTGGGTGCCAAAATCGCGTGCGTCGGCGCGTGTGCGCTTATGGTCGGCCAGCTGCTGCTGCCGAGCGTGGCGCTGGCGAACGAATGCGCCGATCCCGCCGCTGGGACGGACGAGGTTGCCGCGGCTCCGGTGACGCCGGCGGTTGCGGAGGATGCGGCTGCGACGACCGCACCAGCTGCTTCGACCGCGCCTGCAACCGATGCTGCCCCGACGGTACAAACCGTCGCTGAACCTCAGCAGACGACTCCGGCTGGCACCGCCGATGAATCTAGCGATGCGGCACCCGCTGAGCAAAACACTCTCAGCGATAACGCCGCCACGCCGGCGAGTGACGCCATCATGCCCTGCGGTGTGACCGATGTTGTTGGCGGCAGCGGCGTTAGGGTCAATATTACGGTGCGGAACAATTACACCGACATCAAGAAAGAAGAAACGATTGAGTATGTGAAGGGGATTGCCCTTGTAGATGGAGACCAGTCTGCTCTCGATGGTAGCGCTTTGACTTTTATCGGCCTGGGGGACTTGATCGTCCATGCGGCGTATGACAGTGCGAGCAATAAAACAACGCTTACCCTGGATATCAGCAAGATTCAGAGACAGAAGGAGGAACAGAAGTACTTTACGGAGTACAAGGAGAATAAGTCCAAGATGACGACCACCTATGATGGATCCAAGCTTACGTATACGGGTACAGAGCCCGGGAATATCATCATCGGTGATCCGGACGACGCCTTTAAAGGAGACACCGAGGCGACCGGGAAACCCACTATTAACGAGATCCGGGATGACTACTACACCCGCACCCATGTCTACGAGAGGGCGTGCCTTGTTATCCCGGCAGCGGAATCAGAATCGGAATCCATCTCCTTTGCCAATGTTCAGAATACGAACTTCAATTGGCAGCTGGATACTGGTCCGCAGGCGACGGCAGGTGTCCCTAACTACGATGCAGATAAATACGAAATCGCTTATGAATGCTGGCAGGAATTTGAAAACAACGAACCCGTTGCTGCCTGGTATTCCGATAACGGCTCACATGGTTCCCTGCCGACTATTACAAAGTTTAAAAGCGGGAAAGAGTACGTGTATTCTCTTATGCTGAAGCCAAAAGACGGATATTCCTTCAGCGATGAAACCGTTGTTACCGTAAACGGGGAAACCGTAAAGTCGAGTCTAAGCGGAGAATTCCTGTATGTCCCTGCTATTAAAACAATTACGATGCCTGCTTCGTCGGAAAACGAAGCTCTTGAGAATCTAAACGTCAACGACGTGAAGACCGACTACGCGCCCGGCGAGGCGCCCCGCGCGACCGCGACGATTCCCGCCGCCGATGCCGACAAGTATGAGATCGCCTACGAGTGCTGGGAGGAAATGGAGCTCAATATGGAATCCGGGGAGTCGGTACCCGTCGCCTTCTGGTATTCCGATCCCGCAAAGTACACGCCGGGCATGAAGAAGATTGACCACTTCGAAGAGGGCAAGTTCTACATGTATTCCGTCGAGCTGAGGCTCAAGGGCGACAATACCGTGGCCGATGACTGCAATATGAACGTCAACGGTCATTGGGCGCACCACATCAAGACCGCCAACGGCGTCTTCGCCCCAAACGCTGACAATATGCTGTGCGAGCAGCCGATTGATGAATGGCGGGCAATCGACGTTATCGAGATTAATGGCGCCACGACTATTTTTAAGGCGGGCGACAAGCCGGTCTTTACGGCGGGCATTCCGGCGGGTTCCGACTCTATTCTCCAGTGCGAGTTCTGGACGGGTAGCGACGGCAGCGAAGTAAATTCCGTTGAGTTCTGGGACCAGAACATCACCAACCACACCGATGCCTTTAAGCCTGGTGTGACCTATCGTTACGGCCTGTACTTTAAGCCGGGGCGCGGTTTCTACTTTACGCCCAATACCAAGCTGGTGATCAACGGCCAGGAGTGCGGCTACCAGATGGGCGAAGCGAGTGTAGTTGATCCCGAGAGCGGCTGGATCGAAACCCTGTGGCTCAACACCGATTTGACCGTTACGCCTGAAGCCACGCCGACTCCCGATCCTCAGCCCACGCCGGAACCCAAGCCGACGCCGCAGCCTGGGGTGAAGCCCGAGACCAGGCCCGAGGTGGAGCCCGAGACCAAGCCCGCGGCCAAGCCGGCCACGACAACCGCCACGACCAAGACGGTTGAGAAAACCACGCAGGCCAAGAAGGGCGATGCGGTCCTGGCTACTACGGGGGATACCATCGCGATGACGGTCGCCGCCCTAGGCATCGCCGGCGCAACCGTAGCCGCGGCCGGCATCGCCGCGACCAAGCGTCGCAAGCGTTAGGTTTTGGTGACGGCGCCCATCCTCGGCTTTTGCGAGATCTCGATCTGTAACACCTGGCTGCCCAAAACGGCCCTAGATGTTACAGATTTAGATGAACCGAATGGCCGCCAATCTAACGTCTCGATCTGTAACACGTAGCGAGGAATTTGGCCTCTAGCTGTTACAGATCGAGACAAAGCGGGGGCGGCTGGCGCAATATCTCGATCTGTAACAACTACAAGGCTCAACGGGCTCCAGGTGTTACAGATTGAGACAAAACGACTGGGCAAGTCCAAAACCACCACAAAGGTGCCTGTCCCCTTTATAGTGGTCGGGCGGCCGGCATAGAAAAAGTCCCCGCCGGGCGTGTGCTCGACGGGGACTTTGCCGTTTGGTGGCTAGCGCTGCAGGTGATTACTCGCCCAGCAGGCTCTTGGTGATCGAAGCGGCGGCCTTCTTGCCGGCGCCCATCGCCAGAATGACCGTAGCGGCACCGGTGACGATGTCACCGCCAGCCCAG